>JADLBV010000061.1 GCA_020847545.1 Phycisphaerales bacterium | reverse complement strand
GACGGGACTGCTCGCGATTCGTCCGTGAAGCCATGGCAACCTCCTCCATGAGGTTTAAGGTGATCCCCACAACATATGGTATCCTCCAGTCACCATTTATGCCCGCAAAAACTGTCACACGCCCGATACCACCCGCCCGGCGGATTTTTTATTATCGATTCGGGAGGATTCGGGTAAAAGAGTGGTGGTTAGTGGCAAAGACCTCAATCAATTTCACAGATAAAATCCGATGCCATGTCGAGCATGGAAGACATCATGGGCAAACCCAACAACGGCAAACAGCGGGTGCTGGGCGCATTTCGCTTTGAACCCGCCACGGCCATTCCCGTCTGGTCGCCCGGTTTTGAAGATGGATTTGTCGAACAGTGGCGTCGGTACATGGGGTTTGACGATACGGCCAATGCTCATCCGCTGTCGCACTATCGCAACGATACGGAAGAAGTCATGGGCGATGAGCGGTTTTTCTTTTCACAGGCCGGTTTCATGCGCCGCGAGGGGGAATATGAAATCCACAACGATGGCTGGGGTTGCATTGTCCGCACTTCGTCAAAAACCTATTTCAGCCAGGTGATTGGCCGTGTATTGAATGAACCGGCCGACCTGGACCACATTCAATTTGACCCGCCGTCGCTTGAGTCCAGATATCACGACCTGGACCGGCAGATGGATCAGGTAAATAAGCTGGGACAATGCGCTTTTGCCAAAATGGGCGGAATTTTCATCCGCAGCCAGTTTTTTCGCGGAGAGGAAAATCTGCTGATCGACATGGCAACCGATGAATCCTTCTGTGATGTGCTGTTTGACCGTGTCGCGGCCCATCTGCAGGAAATGGCGCTGCAAAATCTGCGCCGATCCAGCACCCACAATACGGGTATGATCGTCAACGACGACATGGCGGGACTAAACGGACCGGTGTTCAGCCCGCGGATGTTTGAGCGTTATCTACTGCCGCGATATCAGAAGATCATCATGGCCTGCCGCGAGGCGGGTTGTCGGCACTTTATCTTTCACAGCGATGGAAACATCGAACCGCTTCTTGACTTGCTGATCGAATGCGGGTTTGAAGGGATCAATCCGATCGAGCCGCGATGCAATCCGAATCTGATGGAGCTGAAACGAAAATACGGCCGGAAGCTGGTCCTGCTTGGGGGCGTCTGCAACACGCGGATCCTCCAGCGCAACAACCGCCATGAGATTCAAGAACACCTTCGCCCGCTGATCGAACTGGCCCGCGAAGGAGGAGTGGTTCTCGGCACCGCGTCGATCCCGGCAGAGACCCCGCCGGAGGCATATGATTTTATGATGCGGTGCATCGAAGATGCTTGAAATAATGGGTTGGATTTGATTGGAAAGATCGTATATGGACCGGTAAAGTCAGATTCATGGACCAGCGAATCAGCCTGATCACACTGGGCGTGGCGGATGTGGGGAAAAGCCGGCAATTTTATGAAAAACTGGGGTGGAAAGCCTCCTCGGCCAGCAAGGAGGCGGTGGTCTTTTTCCAGCTTGGTGGAATTGGATTGGCGCTTTATGGGTATGAATCGCTGGCGGAGGATGCGAATCTGCCGGCCGACAGGGGCGGGTTTGGTGGGATCACACTGGCCTACAATGTGCGGCAGCGACACGAAGTGGATCAGACCCTGGCCGAAGCACAAAAGGCCGGCGGAAAGGTGCTGAAACCCGCTCAGGATGTCTTCTGGGGTGGGTACAGCGGATATTTTGCCGATCCGGATGGGCATCCGTGGGAGGTGGCTTGGAATCCGTGGTTCAAATTGGCCGACGATGGATCGTTGATCTTGCCGACTTGAACATCGTCTCCATGGCAAGAGCCTGTGCGGGTGGTACAATCATGGGCATGGCAAAAGCAAAGAAATCAACCTCCACGAATACAGAACAGACCGACAAGCGGCCCACCACGGGAACTACCGCATCGCTCATTGATACATCGCTGGCGGCACAGTCGGCCGCCAAGTTGCTGGTGGCGAAGTCGCACGGCACCGGCCAGCAGACGTCGGCGAAAACGGAATCAGACTCGTTCAAGAACCTGAAGGACTCGGTCAACAAGCCTCATTTGCAGGGGATGGACAACCTGCTCAACAGCACCGGTTTACCGGCCGCCAAGCGGTCGAATACGCCGTTCGGACACAAACAGGTGGGTCACAATCAGACCTTCGGCGCGGATGTCAACCGAACAGGTGTGCCGCGGCGAACGGGTGGGTAATTTATCCGCTCATGCCGCCGATGCCCCCCTGCTTGGCACGGTGAATGGTGGAGACGACCTGGCGGTGGATTTGGCGCGGGTGGGCGATCATCTGCCACAGGCCGATGGGGAAGGTGTCGTCAAAGGGGATGATCTCGATCGAACCGACGCCGAAGATTCGGTCGGGCAATGTCACGATCAGACGGGCGCGGGCCACCTTGCGCAGGGGGCAATCAAAAATTTCCGGATAAAAAACCCCCGACAGGCGCAGGATGCGCAGGTCGGTCAGGACATACAGCCGGCCCATCCACACCAACACCGACCACATTAATCGGCCGGCGATGACAAACATGCCGATCTCGATGGTTTGACGGTTGTTGCCCGGCAGATGCGGGTCGAACAGGATGGCCGCGATCACGAGAATCGCCACGACCGCGATGAAGCGCAACGCGCTGAAAAGGATGAACCAGAGGGAAGGCTTGAGGATCAGGATCACCAACTCCCCATCGCGCAAAATATGCTGGGTCAGCAGCGTCGCCAGCGAGGTGGTCATGGGGACGGAAGTCGGCGACGCGGCGGCTGCGCCATGTTCGCCCGATTGCAACTCGATGGGGGTTTGAAAGGGGCGTTTCATGGTGATTTCCCCATGGCGGACGGCCGGAGGGTCACGATCTCCGGCAAATTGCGATAATAATCATCATAGTCCAACCCATACCCGACGACGAATTGATCGGGGATGTCAAAGCCGACATAGTCGACGGGAACATCACGGGCGGCCGGCCGGTCCTTGCGCAGCAAAACACAGGTTTTGACGCCGGCCGGTCCATATTGCTGCAAAAGCGGCACCACCATCCGCAGCGTGCCACCCGAATCGAGAATGTCATCCACCACCAAAACATGCCGGCCGCGAATGTCCCCCAGTTGCCGGCCAAGAAGTTGCGCCCCCTTGGATTGCACGGCCGCCCCCGGATAACTGCTGACGGTGATCAGGCCGATTTTCATCGCCAGCGGCATGTGACGAATCAGGTCCGCAGTAAAGATGACCGCGCCGGTGAGGATGGGAACGATGGTGATTTCACCGGCGTCCAGAATGGGCGGCGAATGGTCGGCTGTAATCCGCAGCGCCAATTCGCGCACACGCTCGGCGATCTGCTGGCGGGTAATCAGGATGCGGTCAATGTCGGCCTGCATGTACAGAGTGTAACCAAACTGCTTGTTGGCCCGCCAGCAGGAGACGAAATAGTTCGTTGTTGCGGGTTTTTAACTTTTCAATCCCGTCATCGCGACGCTTTCGACAAAATATTTCTGTGCGGCGAAAAAGAGGACAATGCACGGCAGCATGGTGACACAACTGGCGGCCATCAATTGCTGGGCGTCCGTGATCCCATATTGCCCGTTAAACGCGGCCAGTGCCAATGCCAGCGTGCGATTCCGCGGTGAATTGAGATAAATCAACGGGCCTAAAAAGTCGTTCCACGCCCCCATGAATGTGTAGATGGCGACGATGGCGATGACCGGGCCGCACAGGGGCATCATCAGCCGCCAATAGATCGTCCAGTTGCCGGCGCCGTCGATGCGGGCGGCTTCCATCAGTTCTTCGGGAACCTGCGCGAAGAATTGGCGGAACATAAAGACAAAAAACGGGGAGGCCAGCCACGCCGGGATGATCAAAGGCCAGAAGGTGTCGATCCAGCCCAGCGTCCGAAAGAGTACGAACACCGGGATCATCGTCACCTGCGCCGGCAACATCATCGTCGAGAGCATGATCATGAACAGGATGTTGCGGCCGCGAAATCGAAAGCGGGCGAATCCGAATCCCACCAGGCTGCTGGAGAGTATCTGCCCCAGCACCGACAACACGGTAATCACCACGGTGTTGGCCAATGCGGATCGAAATCGCATCTTCTCCAATGAATCAGGATAATTTTGCCACTGAACCTCTTTTGGGATGATCGAAATGGACCCCGCCGCCACCTCGGCTTCGGTTTTCAGACTGCTGCTTACCATGAATACGAAAGGAATCAACAGGACAACCGCCCCACATAGTAATACCGCGTAGGTCATCACTCGGCCCGATTTATCCGATCGGCTCAGCGAGTGTGTTGTTTCGCCGTTGCTCATGCCTTCAACCCCTCGTAATAGACCAGGTTTTTGGATCCCCTGAATACAAGCAGCGTCAAAACCAACACGATCACAAACAACACCCACGCCAGCGCCGATGCGTACCCCATCTTGTGCAGTTCAAACGCCTGGCGGTACAGGTTCAGCACATAAAACAGTGTCGCATTGCCCGGCCCGCCGTTGGTCATCACCTTGGCCTGGGTGAAGATCTGGAACGACCCGATGATGCCCATCACCAGGTTGTAGAAGATCAACGGCGAGAGCATCGGCAGCGTGACATTCCAGAACCGCCGCCACGCCCCAGCCCCGTCGATGGTGGCCGCCTCGTATAACGAGGTTGGCACCCCCTTGAGGCCCGCCAGATAGATCACCATCCCCGCCCCCACACCCCACCATCCCATCAGGACAAACCCCGGTATCGCCCAGAGGTTGGCATCCATGCCGAACCAGTCGGGTGGAGTGGTTCCAAGCCAGCGCGCCACCGGCCATAAGATGGTGTTCAACAGGCCGTAATCCTTGTTGAAAATCCAGAGCCACAACGTCGCCAGCGCCACGCCGCTGACCACGGATGGGACGAAATAGATCGTGCGAAACAGCCCGATGCCACGCACCTTGTTATTCATCAGCACCGCCACCGCCAATGCCGCGATCTGCCCCAATGGAACCGCCAGCAGCACATAATAAAAAGTCACCTTCAACGACTGTAAAAAATCCTCATCGTAGCGGGCCATATGGGCGAAATTGTCAAAACCCACATACCGTGCATCCGTAAAAGGGGTCAGCGCCGTCCACTTGGTCAAGGCCAGCAACAGCGACAACACCATCGGGCCCAGTGTCAGAACCAGAAACCCCAGAATCCAAGGCATGATGAACATCCATCCGGCCCGCTCCTGCCGACGGTCCAGCGGGCCGATCCGCTCACGGCGGGCGCGCCACCAGAACAACGCCGTCGCCGCGAGTATGAGCGCGGCCGTCCCGCCACCGATCAGATCCCATCGCATCGGCGGATATTCCTTGCTTTGCAGGGGCGAATTGATCTCGGCGAGCCAGCTATTTTCAACCGCCCTGGCCGCCCGCATCGGCGTGGTGCGGTTGAACTGGATCGCCTCGGCCACCTCGCGGTTGAGAATGTCATCAAACCCACGGATGCGCGGATTTTGAGCCAGTTCGGAGTGGGCGATCTCCTTCAGAAAGATCGGCGTGTGTTTTGGTTTCTGATCCGGATCCAAAAACGCCTGGGAATGGGCGATCGACTGCAACGAAGGGATCGCCAGCCCCAGTTTGGCGCTCATGACCTGCCCTTCGGGGCCGCTCAGGAATTTCATCAATTCAAACGACTCTTTGGGGTGCCGGGTACTCGCCGACATTGCCCAGGAGACCGTAAAGATCATCGACACCTTGCGTTTCTGGTGCGGCAGTGGAACCACATCCCACTGAAAATTGGTGATGCTGCGATAACGCGGCGTCATCCACCGCCCCTGCGGGCCGATGCACCCGACATTGCCGGTGTAAAATTCCTGACCTCCATCCTTGGACAATCCCGTGGCATTGAAGACGCTGTGGTCGATGAACCGGGTGCGTTGGATCATCTCCATCGCCGCGATGGAGCCGGGATCATCCAGCCGAACATCGCGGAAACTCTCCCCAAAAAAGTCCCCCCCATAACACCACAGGATATTGCGCAACACCGCCGGCCAGGTGTTCAACACGCCGCCATACACCTCGCCGCGACCTTTGGTGTGCGACAAGGAGGCGATCTTCTTCATGTCCTGTTCATATTCATCCCACGTCCACCCCTCGTATGGGATCGGAATTCCCGCCTCCTTGAACAGATCGACATTCACATACATCAACGACGTCGTGAAATCCTTGGGCAGTCCATAGAGCGGACCTTTGCCGGTCTTTTCCCCATCAAACCGGAAGGCATCCATGAGAATCGGATAAAAATCGTCCAGCCAAGCCCCCCGGCCGGATGCCTTTTCTTTTTCAATATAGGGTGTCAGGTCCGTCAGCAGTTTCATCCCCGCCATTTCCGGAAGGTTTTCATACCCCAGATAAAACACATCCGGCGGCGTGCCGGCCGCGAACATCGTCTTCAATTTCGACTCATAATCGCCGGCATGAATCCGCACGATCCGAATGTCGGGATGCTCATGCTCAAAGCGATCCACCAGCGACTGCATGATTTCCACTTCGCTGGGCGTCCCCCAATGCAACACCGTCAGCGTCACCGCCCGCCTTGCCCCCGCCCCGCGCCATGTCCGCATCCCCACATCATAAAACGACCACACAATCACCAGCAGCGCGGCCAGTGCCAGCAGCGATCGAAGTGCCTTGGCGATGGTCATGGGCGTAGATTATTAAAATTCATCCTGTCGGACACATTATTCCGGAGAAAATGGGTGAAAAGGCAAAATATCGTAATCCGAAATTCAGACCCTGAACTTTGAATTGTCACTTGGCCCGTCCCAAAACCGCTGAGCCATATGCCGGCAGCGTGATCGTCACCGTCCCATTGACCACCTTGAATCCGCGCCCATCATCGCGCGGCGAAATTTCAGGCCGGCCGGCCTCCTGCTGTTGCGAAAATTCAACCGCCGCCTGATCTTCACGGGTCCAGTCGATCAATGTCGCCGATCCATCCTCATGCCCCACCTCCAGCTTCACGGTATGCGATTGGGAGGATCGATTCAGCACGATATAAACCCGCACATCGCTCAATCCACGCTCAAACGCGAACACCCCCCGCCCATCATCCGACAACAGCGTGCGATAATACCCCAGTTGCAGCGGCATCAACTTCCGACGAACGGCGATTGTCCGCTGATACCATTTGAACTGCGCCGGATCAAACTTCACCTGCGGATCATCGTATGCACCCAAATCGCGCCAGATCATCGGCTGGCGATTGGAGGGATCATCCGGACTCCACATGCCCGCTTCATCCCCATAATAGATCATCGGAGCGCCGACAAACGCCATCTGAAACACCACCGCCTGCCGCATTCGTCGCCATTGCTGGGCATTTGGCTCCGCGGGGTTGTATTTGGGTCCGTTGTCCTGAATGCGGTTGGCGCCGTCATATGGCAGGTCAGGATTGACGAACATCGATGCGAATCGGTCGGTGTCGTGGCTGTCAAACAAATTCTGCTGCACCAACGACACCTGATACGGATAGGCATACACCAGTTGATTCAACCGCGATCCAAAGACACTGGGCAACATCGCCTCGCGCTGATTGACGAAAAATTCCTGCGCCACCGTGGCAAATCGATAATTCATCACCGCGTCAAACTGGTCTCCTTCCAGCCACGGCTGCGCCCAGGTCCAGATTTCGCCACTGATGTACGCATCGGGATTGATGCTTTTGACCAGCTTCCGCCACTCCACCCAAAACGGATGGGGAATGTCCCCCGGCACATCCAGCCGAAAGCCATCCACCCCCTTGCTCGCATCCCCATCGGGCGCCAGCCACCGCCGGGTGATCGCCATGACATGCTCGCGCGGCCCATGCGCCAATCCCAGCTTCGGATCCTTCTTAAAGACCGGCAGCGCCCCATTTGGTCCATCCCATGCCTGATATTTCAGCGGCGGCCCAAAATCAGTGATCTCAAACCAATCGGCATATCTGGAATTCTTGCCGTTTTTCAGCACATCCTGAAATGCATAGTGCGCCTTGCCGACATGATTGAACACCCCGTCGATGATGACCTTGAATCCCTGCCGATGGGCCTCCTGGACAAAATCCAGAAACAGCCGATCCGTGCGGCTCCATTGCCAGGTGGCCGGATCGTCATTCTCTCCTTTCAGCTCCTGAATGTCTCCCTTGTATCCAAAATTGTCATCCACATGCCGATAGTCGCTGGTGTCGTATTTATGCAGGTCCTCGGCCTCAAAGATCGGGTTTAGATAGATCGCATTGATCCCCAGTTCGCGCAGATATGGAAGGCTCTCACGGATGCCCTGAATATCGCCCCCATAGCGCCGTTTCCAGACATCCTCGTAAAATTTACCACTCTCCCCAGGCAATTTGGAAAACCAGGCGCTGGTCCAGCGCTCGGTATTGGGTGGATCATTGGCTGGGTCGCCATTGCGAAATCGCTCTGGGAATATCTGGTACCACACCGCGTGTTTGGCCCAATCCGGCGTCTCGAATTTGGGAACCATCTTCACCGCGAATGGGGAAGTTTCCGCCTGATCCGCCGATGGGAAAGCCCCACCGGCCGACACATACAGTGATGGACCATCCTTCAACTCAAACAGATACTCAACTTGCTCCGTCTCCACCTGCAAGACCGTGGCATAGTGGTCATACCCGAACGTCCGCTCGGTCCGCCCCATCTCCTGTGCCCGCCATTGCCCATCGGCCTGTCGAACCAGCACATTGACCGCCCGCACATCCTCCGCCTGTGTCCGGATCGCCAGTCGCAACAGATGCGGCGAAACCACGTTGCAATCCCGCACCTGCTTCGGATCGTGCAACACCGCATCCACCAGAATGCGGTTCGCCTGTGCCGGCGGCAGTTTTCGCCCATCCGGGCCAACCAACACGGCCGAATTCTTGCCACCATAATTGTCCGGCTGCTCCAACTCCGCATCGCCATGCGGATCATTCACCCACTGATTGCCATTGACGACAAACTTGTAGAAATGAATCCCATCGGTCAGCATCACCTCGGCCGACCATGTACCATCCGACTGCTTCACCATCGGCGTGGCGGTGCTGGACCAACCATTAAAATCCCCCGCCACATTCACACTTTGAGGCGATCCATCCGGGCGATAAACAAACCAATGTACCGTCTGTTCCAGCCCCGCCACATCGGCACGGGATGCCGGATAAATCAGGACAAATAGACCGACAAACGCCAACAGGCATGTTGCACTACGGATTACAGGCTTCATCCGGCCGCCTTCTGGTTATGGATTCATCTCCCCGCCAACAATTCCATCTCGTTTTGCAGCGCCGGCACCATCGCCGTCGACTCGCGCACCACCAGGTGCGTCGCCAGCCGCTCCGCCACTTTTTCGGTTCGCCCATGGACGCGCTCGATCAGCCTCTCACAGGCCAGCACCCCCACCTCATACAACGGCAAATGAACCGTCGTCAGACTCGGGTTCACAAACGCCGCATGTCGGGTGTCGTCAAATCCAACCACCGAAATCTGCTGCGGAATCCGCACCCCCTGGCGGTTGAGATAATGGATCGCCCCCAATGCCATCTTGTCGTTGGTGCAGAATATCGCGGTGATCCGCGGCTCCTGTTCCAGCAATTGTGCCGCGGCCGCCGCCCCGCCTTCTTCAGTGAATTTTCCATCCTGATACCACGATTTCAGCGGCTCCACCCCGACACCCTGCAATTTCTGTTGATAGACCTCCGTGACATCCCGCGCGGTGCGAATTTCCTGTGCGGCATGAATCAATCCGATCTTGCGATGCCCCAACTGCAACAGATAATTCATCATCTGCTGCGCCCCCGATGCATAATCACAAACGATGAAATCCAAACCCCATTGCGAAAAATAGTTGTCCACCACCACCATCGGATAGCGATGATCTGAAAATTCCGCCAGATAATGATGCCGGTCGTTTGACCCCAGGCACAACATCCCATCCACATACCGGCGCTCGTAAATATCGATATATCCCTTGCTTCGGATGAATTCCGGCTTGGCCTGCTCCAGGATGACCTTGTATCCCAGCTTTCCCGCCCGGTCGCAGATGCCGCTGATCAGTTCGCCAAAATACGCATCCGCAAACCCATGCCGCAACGCCGGCAGCAACACCGCCAAAACCTGCGTGTATCGACTGGAAAGACTCTGCGCCAACCGATTGGGGCGATAGCCGGTTTGGTCAATGATCCGCTGGACACGCATCTGGGTCGCCCGGCTGATGCGCGGATTGTCATTGAGAACCATTGAAACCGTGGCCACCGACACATTGGCCAGCTTTGCGACATCGCGAACGCTGATTGGTTTGGATGGCTTTTCATCCCCCAACGAAATCGACCTTGCACGCTCCCGAACAACAGGCGTCAATTCATCCTCGGTTTTGGTGAACTGTGCCATCACGATCCTCGCGGGAAAATTCTCGACCGTTAAAACAGTTTACCATATTGATGAACAGAAGCAACCCAATAATCGTATCCGTCGAATATTATCGCAACTTAAAGGTCCATCAGCAGTTACAATCCTCCAACATCGCCCGGCAATGTCATCTGGACATCCTATGATTCGAAATTCACAAAAAAAACACTTGACATCCGATTAAAACGGGGATATCTTATCCATTGAAGTTGGTTGGGTCAGCTTGTTCATTGACCCCCTGAAAAGTCGGAAATTCACAGTCTTACGCCATTCGGCGTCTTTTTTTGAGAGGTTGTCAAAACGGTTAAACAAACTGACGGTTGGCGGTCCCCCGGGATGTTCCCGGACCAAATCAGGTAACCGACCTGCCGTCCGGTTCTTTTAGGTGGAGAGATCCATGTCAAAGTATCCGCAACAGCTTCTGCTCGCTCTTGGCCTCATCGGCGCGGCCACACTGCCCGCCTCGGCGGCGATCTACAACGATTCGCTAGGCGACAACTTCGACGGCAATGCCCATATGGACATCGCCTCCGTCGAAGTAACCAATGACGCCACCAATATCACCGTCAAAGTGACATTGAACGGCCCTATCGGTAGCCCCAATGACTGGGGCAAATACATGATGGGCATCGATAGCGCTGCCGGCGGTGATTCCGCTGGCAACGGCTGGGCAAGACCTATCTCCATGCCCGGCATGGACTACTGGATTGGCAGTTGGGTTGATAGCGGCGGTCGTGTCCAACTTTTTTTATACAATGGTTCGAGTTGGGTGGGTCAGGCAGCACCAACTCAATCCATTGGCACCAACAGCGTGACTTGGACAGTTCCGCAGGCTTCCCTTGGACTGACCATCGGTAACAGCTTCAATTTTGATGTCTACACCGCTGGTGGCGGGAGCGGCGACAGTGCCAACGATGCCTCCTCCAACCCAAGCCAATCGACTACGGGTTGGGGCGGTCCGTATAACTCAAATGCGCTCGTCTCCAGCTACACCCTGACACCTGTTCCGGAACCGGCGGTGTTGGGTCTGTTTAGCCTGGCCGGACTTTCGCTGGTTCGCCGGCGAAACCGTGCATGATCCGGATTTGATCGGATGATGCGCGAACAGGACTGGGCACGGCATCCTTGGTCGGTTGCCGTGCCCATGACCTGCCTCTTTATGGGGCAGGTCCGCAGGATGAAATTAAAACGGTTAACCGGCATTAAACATGAAGTTGCATGATGTTGTTTCCCATCACGCGATCCAGGTTTTAAGACGAGCCGTTGTACCCGTGGTTCTGGGGATGATGGCGATGCCGGTGATGGCGGAGGATGTCTCCGCGCCGGTCATCCTGCAATATTTTGAAGGTTCCTATCGCACCATCGAAAACCGCACGCCTGATATTTTTGCCGCGGGTTATGGATCGGTCTACACTCCCCCGCCGGGCCGGGCCGATCAGGGAAATTTTTCGGTCGGCTATGACCAGTATGACCGATTTGACCTCGGCAAGCCGGGCAATCCCACCCTTTACGGCACAGAAACTGGAATCAAGACCACCATCAACGGCATTCACCGTGCCGGGTTGAATTACTACGTTGATCTGGTGCTGAACCACGCCGGCTATTCCAACTATGGCTCGGTGGATGGGGATGGGCACAGCTTTGTGAACGCCGGCGGATATCCGGGGCTGGCCATCACACTGCCGTGGGACATCGACGGGGATTTTCACTCGGCCTACGACGGCGGCGTGGACCACGAACGTCTGGCCGGCCTTTTGGATATCGCCCAGGAAAAAGCCTATTACTTCGTTCGCAATCCCGTCCCGGGTTACAACAATCTGCCCGGCGGCACCACTTCGGCCTTTGGGCGCATGGCCAACGTGCCCGATGAGAACAACCGACGGTTCTATCCGGATCGAAACCTTCAGCCGATCATGGTTTATGATCCGGTGACCGGCGAACATGACATCGCCATCTACCCATTTAATCCCTCCAACCCCCTGGCCGGCGACCCAACCGAAGAGACCGCCATGGGATATCTGATGCGCAATGCCCAATGGCTGGTGCAGGATGTTGGGGTGGATGGTTTCCGTCTCGACGCCGCCAAACATGTGACGCAGGAGACGCTGCACATGTTTGATCGGGCGGTTTATCGCTCATCCACCCGGCAATTGTTGAATGGCCAACAGCGCGACATTTTCTCATTTTCCGAAGTCTACGATGGCCAGCCGGGCAATTTGCAGCAGTATGTCGTCAAGACCATCAATCACAACGATCCGGGAACGATTGGCGCCAACCGCGACACGCTCGATTTCCCTCTGTTTTTCGCACTCCGCGGGAACCTGAGCAAAAACGGCATCAGCAACAGTTGGTACAACGTCCAGAACGCCTCGCTGGATTACAACGACAATCAAAGCCATGATGGGTCGCAGGGTGTCATGTTTGTCTCCAGCCACGACGATGTCGGCCCGGAGATGGACAATGTCGCCTATGCGTATGTCCTGATGCACCCGGGCAATGCGCTGGTCTATTTCAATGGCAAGGAATTCGGCAATGGACGTGATTTTCCCAAGCCCGGCCGAGGCGATGCATTGGGGGGTTTGTATGGAAATTCAATCACCAACCTGCTGGACATCCGCAACACCCACGGGCGGGGAAATTATCACGAGCTGTGGATCGAAAAGGAAAGTCTCGCCTACGAGCGCGAAGGCTCGGCCATCGTCATGCTCAGCAACCGGGGCGATGCGGGGTATGATGAGCGGACGTTTCACACCGATTTCCCTGAAAACACCCGGCTGGTTGAACTGACCGGCAATGCCGCCAATGCCAGCACCGATCCATTCAACGACATCAAGGATGTCATCAAGGTGGGTCCGGGCGGGAACATCACGGCGCGGTTTTTACGCAATAAAGCGCCCGGCACCGACAATTACACCGGCAATGGATATCTGGTGTATGGATTGGCCGCCCCGCGGGGGTCGGTGTCGCTGGGTGGTGTGTCGCAGACCATCGCCGGCCAGACGCCAACGGATACCACCAATGGAACCACCCGCCTGAGCGACATTCATGTCGTCACGGGCAATTCGATGCGGGTGACGCTCAACACCCAGGCGATGATTTTTCAGGATGATGTCGGATCGGGCCAACCGGCGACATATCATGACCGCCCGGCCGACGGAAACAACGCCCTCTTGAAGCTCGATGAAGGGTTGGACCTGAACAACAGCGGCGCCGTGGACAACATCACCCCCGGCCAGGTTGCATACGGTTTTGAGCAGTTTGTGACCGATCACCAACCGGGCTATGACAATCTGGCCACCGGCAATGGCACTTACGCACAGGACATCGACACCAGTTCGCTAAGCGAAGGGATGCACTATCTGACGGTGCGGGCGTTTCGTTATCGCCCCGATAGCGGCCCCGATGCCGGGCCGGCCATTTTTACCGACTGGCGCGAATCCCTTTATATCGACCGGCTCAAGCCCGTGTCGGGCATCGACAGTTTCAACGCCACGGTCAACGGAGTGAACGAGAACCGCGCTTTGGTCGTACGATCACTGGATGAGACGGCCGACAACATGCACGTTCTGTTCGACCTGCCGGCCGGCGAAAGCGATTCGGCCATTTTGGCGATGATCAACAACAACAGCCAGACACAACAGATCGACCGGGATTTGTTTCAATTTCAGAAAAACGGCCTGACCAGCGGCAACCATGTGGCGACGATTGTGACTTACGAAATCACCGGCAATTACAACATCCAGCGGATGGCGGGGTTGTTCACCTCGACGATTTTCGGCGCGGGCCTGGGTGATACCAATTTTGATGGATATTACTCGCCACAGGATATCTCGATTTTCGGCAATGATTTGAACAACAACAATGTTTTCAACCCAGCTGGTGATCTGGATGGTGATGGATTGATCAATCTCACGGATCTGACGCTGCTGGGTCAGCGGCTGCATGATGTGGGGGCGGATCAGCCGACGATCGACGCCTACAATCAACTGGTGTCATCCGTGCCGGAGCCGGGTGGTTTGTTGTTGATAATGGGATGGGGAATGGGGCTGATGAGCCGTCGTCGCCGTTCGACGCGACGGAAAAGTTCGATGGGTCAAGGACATGTCCCTGTTTTTGGCAAAGGAGCGAATCATGTCACGGCATCGTAAGGGGTTTACCCTTGTTGAGTTGCTGGTCGTTATCGGAATCATAGCGCTTCTGATCAGTATTTTACTGCCGGCGTTGAATCGGGCACGGGAATCGGCCAAATCCGTGCAATGCGCATCCAACGCGCGCCAACTGACAATGGCCGCCAATATGTTCGCCAATGAACATAAAGGGTGGATGCAAACCTGCTCGGACCATTCCTGGGCCATTCAGAATGACACATCAAGACAGCATTATGTCTATCGCAGCGACGGATATCTGAAGGATTGGGCCAGCGCGCTGATCCCCTATCTGGGCGGGCGCGACACCCAGACGTTTTACGCATCATCCGACCAGAGCAAGGTATTTGTCTGCCCCAGCGACCCGGACATGGACCTGAATCCGGCCGGGCATGTGTTGTTTAACAACATCGTGCCATTCGATGGGTACTATCCGGTGTCGTACGGCATCAACGCGGACATCGCTTCGGTGGTGGATGTGTCTTCCGGTGAGGGAAAATTCGGGCCGTATGATGTGATGAACGTCACCGGCGGCCCGCAAAGCCCAGCGGGTCGTGGCCAACCCTTGAGTGGTCGATTGAGCCGGGTGAATCGACCGGCCGAGACCCTGCTGTTTGGCGATTGCGGCACCCGGCCAAACACCGGCAACCCCAACACCGGTCTGGATCGCAACGACGCGGTCTACTACACCACCAACTGGAGCGGCAAAGGGTCGTTGCAGGGTGTTTATCTGACAAGCTGGCTGACCGCTCGCATTCCGCTTAACCGTCACAAGGACCGGATCAACGTGGCATTCTGCGACGGGCATGTGGAGAGCGTATCGAAAGGCGATTTTGCCAAGGTGCGGATTTCCCCTTATCCATACTCGGAATAAGGTCGAATCAGGCCATATGGCATTGCACACGAAAGCCGCCGGACACACCGGCGGCTTTCTTCTGTTTATGGAAACTGAGCGATAGGATGAGCGGCCATGATCGCAACACAAAAGGTGGAACATCAGGGCGCGGGTGGGTTGGAGCTGTTGTTGGCGGCGATTGTGGTTGTTGTGATCTTTGGCGCGGTGATGTGGGTCAGTCAGGCGTGGCGATTGATCGGGCATCATTTGTGGTTGGATGAGGTTTTGACGTGGATGCTGGCGAGTGATCCGGGTTGGAGCCATTGGCTGGGGGCGTTGCGCGGGGGGGTGGATACCAATCCGCCGGGGTTGTATTTGCAGATAAAATTGGCCGGGGTTTTGGCGGGAGGGTTGACGATTGGCACGTTGCGGTGGGTGGCGTTGATCTGGACGGGATTGTCGGTATTGGGCGTGTACGCGGTGCTGCGGCGAGGGGTTGGGGTGTGGGCGGCGACGGCCGGCGGATTGCTGTTGCTGGCGTATCCGATGGTGCTGGATCATGCGCTGGAGGGGCGATTTTACATGCCCATGCTGGGGATGGCGGTTTGGACTTGCTACGTTCTGGCGGCGTTTGAATATGCCCGACGGCGTTGGATTTGGCGGATTTTGCTGGGCGTATTGTCCATGGGGTTGTGTACGATCCATTATTTTGGGATTGTCGCGCTGACGACGGCCTTGGCGGGGCATTGGTGGGCGGATGGGCGGAGATGGCGGGAAAAATTGGGGGATTTTTGGCCGGTCTTGGCCGGGCCGGCGGCGTTGGGGGCGTGTATTCCACTTTTGCTGGGGCAACGTGCGGGATTGAGCGTGCCGACGTGGGTGCAGCCGATCAGTGGCGGGCAGATGATGGATTATGCGAAGGATTTGCTGGCCGTGTGGCCATTGGCGATTGTGGCGGGTGGGTTTTTAATCCTGCGGGTTTTTGGCGGATCGATGGATCAGGGGGAAAGAACCGTTTCATTTCGGCCATTGGCGGGGATGACGGCGTTGGGGGCGATGGTGATTTTTGTGCTGATCTTTTCGGCGGCGGTGCAGCCGTCATTGGTGTCGCGATATGCCATTGTGGCCGTGGCGGCCGTGGCGGTGGCGGCGGCCGTGGCGATGCAACACTCGCGGCGATGGGTGGCGGCGATGGTCTGCGTGGGGCTGGTGGCGTATTCCACCTGGTCGATGAATCAATTGAGGATGAAATGGACCACTTTCGATAAAAATATAGATCGCGTGGCGGTCGCTCTGATCGAAAAGACGGATGATTCACCATTGATTTTTGACATGCGGCAAATGGCCTATCCGGTGGCCGCCGCCTATCCGAATTTGCGGGATCGAATTTACTATTGGGGAGGCAACAGCAACCCTTCCCCTTATTCTTCCAACTTCAAACAGTATGAATTGGAGATGGCCCGGCGGGTGGATCGGTATTACGGATGGCCAAAAGTGATGGATCAGGATCAAATGGAACGCTTGGATCGGGGCGTTGTGATCTGTATTTTGGCGGATCAGCGACAAATTGGAAATATTTTTTCTAGTCGTAAAGTATTGCCAATACTGGAGATGAGGCGATTTTCGATCTATCTGGTCGAGAATAAATAACAAGTCCAATAATTTATTTGCATTTTTGAAATATCGGTGTATTCTCTATGTTGTCAAAAGGGGCATTTTGACACTTGTGTTGGGAGAATCGTATGCGTAGTTCACTGGTTCTTTTTGCGGCGGGCCTTCTGGCCGTGTCATCCGTGGCGATGGCTAGTTTCCCAAATGGCGATTTCGGTGGTTTCACGATGGGCACATCCGGCCCACCGGATACATCGTTATCCAACATTCCAAATGGCGGATGGGTGCCGACAACGGCCAACGGCACGTTGTCGTCTCAGTCTACGGACAATTCCCCGTTCACCAACATGTATGCGGACAACGACAGCTCTTGGAAGATGCAGGATGCGACAACTGGCGGCTATAACACGGATGGGGCCGCTTATCAGGCGGGTTGGGGCAACTATGACAATATGAGTGGCCAATTCGCCACAACTATCCTGAATTTCGATTTTAAGGTCGGCTCGCTGGTCACGGGCGCAACATGGGGTGTGCAGTTCAATAATGGACTCGTATTGACGGGCGGAGGTCCTGGGCTAACGGTCATCTATTTCCAGATTGACAGCAAGTTCGCAGTTCGAGGTGCAGGTGCATCGGCACATGACGTTATCGCGTCCCTCAGTGCCGATACTTGGTACAACGTCCAAGCGACGGTTGATGCCGTCGGTGGAACCTACAGCGGAACGATTACACCAGACGGTGGCAGTGCGGTTCCATTCAGCTTCGGCGATCTGAATATGGGAGCCAACGGCTCCAAGTACATCAGTTCCATACAGGTTCGTGACCGGGCGGCAAACGGTGTGGTGAACGCTGATCTCTATATTGATAATTTGTCGGCCGTCCCCGAACCCGCTTCGCTGAGCTTGTTGGCTCTGGGTGGATTGTTCCTGACCCGGCGTCGCAAGTAATGGTTTGACAACGTGATTCTTTTCAAAAGCCGCTTCTCGAAAGAGAGGCGGTTTTTTTATTGGGGGAGGGGTTGGTTGAGCAGGTGGTAGCGCAGCAGGTTCAAGGCGGTTTTGGCGCTGCGTTCGCGGACCATTTCACGATCTCCGGCGAAGTGAAAGGTGTGGGATTGGCAACCATTGGGGTGGGCGAGGGAGATGCAGACCATGCCAATGGGTTTGGCGGGTGTGCCGCCATCGGGGCCGGCGACGCCGGTGATGGAGAGGGCGTAGGTGGCATCGGCACGCCGGCGGGCGCCTTGGGCCATGGCCTGGGCGACCGGTTCGCTGACGGCCCCGTGTTGGTTTAACATTGCTTCGGGAACGCCTAACAATTGGGATTTGGCATCATTGGAGTAGGTGATCCAACCCTGATGGAAACAGGCGCTGGAACCGGGGATGTCGGTGATCATTTTGCCCAGCAGGCCGCCGGTGCAGGATTCAGCGGTGGCCAGGGTGGCGTTGGGGGAGGATTTTGAGAGCAGATCGAGGACAATTTGCTGGAGGGTCTGGTCATCCTCGCCGAAGATCAGGTGGCCAAGGGCCTTTTGGCAGTCGGCGAGGGTTTGATCGAGGTGTCGGGTGGCCAATGCGCGGCTGGGGAAGCGGGCATTGATGCGCAGGGAGACCTGGCCGCCGGAGACGGTGGTGCCGACGGAGGGGTTGCTGGCGCGGTCCATGAGTGGGCCGAGCAGTTCGGCGATTCGGCTTTCGCCGATGCCGAAGGTGTGGAGTGTGCGGGAGAGGATGACCGCCCCGCCGCCGGCCGATGCGATGGCCGGTAGAACGTCGCGGGTGAACATCTCCTTCATCTCCTTGGGGACGCCGGGCATGGCAAAAACACGGCACGGTTGGACGGCCAGGCCGTTTTCCGGGCCAAATGTGGCGTCGATGCCGGCGGCGGTGCCGCAGGTGTTAAAGAGCATCCTGCTGGTGCGCGGGATCATCGCCTGGATGCGGTTGGCATCGGGCATGGGACGATTGCGCTGTTTGAAAAAGCGATCCAGCTCATCCAGCCAAGCCTGGTTTAATTCCAAAGGTTGGTGCAATGCGGCCGCGAGGGCCTGGCGGGTCAGGTCATCAACCGTGGGGCCAAGCCCGCCGGAGATAATCAGCCATGAACATTGGTGGATCGCCCCGCCGATGATGCGTTCGATGGCGGCCTGATCGTCGCCAACTGTCAGATGGGCCAATACCGGACAACCGACGGCCGCCAATTGTTGGCTGATCCATGCGGAATTGGTATCGAGCGTCTGGCCGAGGATCAGTTCATCGCCGATGGAAAGGATGATCGCGCTCATTGAGGGTTGTTGGGGTTGAGGTTTGAATGGGATGAAGCCATTTCACTCCCAAGCCGGGAGATGATGATGGACAATCGGCGCTGTTGGGCGGGTGGTAGACGCAGGTCTCCATAACGGATGCGGTAATAAAGTTTTGTCAGCCGGCGGATGGTGGAATAGACATCGCTGGGGAGATAGGCGAGCCGATCGTTGAATTCGCGCGGGGTGAGATGGGGCGGGCGGATGATCTGGTGGCGTTCGAGCAGTCGCAGCAGGTCATCATAAAACCCAAGCTGGCGGGCGAGGCGGGCGCGGTCGGAGGCGGGGAGTGATTCGATGCCGATGCGCTGTTCGCGGCGGCGGATTTTCCATCGTTCCCAGAAATACCACCCGATGGCGAGAAAAATCGCCAACGCCATCCCCCCCACCAGGATGGTTAATGCGCCCGATGAGAGTGAATAGACGTTGCGGGAGAGCCATTGATTGAAATCGCTGAAGTATTGGCTGCCGTTGACGGCCGACTGGTCGAGGCGGGTGTTGACCTGTGAGATCAGGTTTTGGCGCGATTCGGTGTCATAGGCGACGACCGAATCGGCCCATTTGTATTCCATGAAATTGAACAGATGGCGCATCTTCTGCCAGAGGCTGGCCTGATGCACGGCGTCGTCCCCGTTGCCGCTGGTGGGATCAAAACTCATCCACCCTTCGGATGTCAGCACCTCGACCCAGGCGTGGGCGTATGATTGGCGGACGATGTAGTAATCGCCGTAGGCGTTGTAGCTGTCGGTGGGAACCTTGAACCCCAGAACGACGCGGGCCTCCATGCCGAGGCTTTGGCACATGAGGGTCATCGCGCCGGCAAAATATTCGCAGTGACCTTTTTTGAAGTCGTACAAAAAGGCAACCAGCGGGTCTTTGTCCAAAACCCGGCGGGCATCGGTCAAATCGAGGGTGTAGGCATAATTTTTTTGCAGGTATTGCTCGATGTTGTAGGCGATGAGGGGGTCCAATGGATCGGGAGAGGGGCCTTTGCGCTGGTCGGCGAGATTGCCTTGTTTATTGACGCCGGAGACTTCGGGACGCCGGGCCATCTGGGCGATGCGCGGGTCGATGGAGGAGACCAGCGGCACTTCGGGCATGTCGGGTGGATCCAGCCAGCGTTTGCGCCGGGTCGGCCTGGAATGGGAGGCGGATTTTTCGACCACCGGCACGATGCCGGTGCTGAGGGCCTCATATTCGATGACGCCATAGATCGGATCGCGGGTTTGCACGACCAGATCGGCGGGGGAATATCTCAGGTGGAGCGGGCCTTTGGAGGAGAGGGCGACGATGCCGGGGATCGAAAACAGGACATTGGTTCCGGTGGGGAGCAGCTTGATGTTCTGGCGGTACAAATCCGCACCCGGCGCGGCGCCGAGGATGGTTTTGCCCTGGGGTTCGAGGTCGATCATCCGTTCATCGGTGGGGGTGCGCGACCATTGCCACGCGGATATCCCTTCAAAGCCGTCGTTGCCGCCGTAAACGTCGAGCGTGATGCCGCGAAGCAGCAGCGGTTCGTTGCCGCGGACGAGGACATTGTTTTTCCAGAGCTGGACGTAGGCAATGATCTCCTGATTTTGAGTGATGCGGGCGACCTGCTGGAAGCTCATCTGGTCGCTGAATCCGGTCAGGGCCTGGTCGGGACGAAATTGAATCTGGCCGAGCATTCCGGCGCCGGTGCCGCGCGGGAAGGTCAAAAAGACCACGACCGCCATGACGATGGAGACGACCGCCACCAGTGCCGTCAGCCGGCGCATGGAGCGGGTCAAAAACCGCTGGTCCTGGCGCAACATCGCGGGAAGAACCTTGATCTGCGGCGCGGCGATGGCGGCGGCGGCGCCTTCGGATTCGACCTTGAGATGGAACAGCAGGCAGCAATAAAGGGACAAAAAGAGGTATATGATCAACAATACGCCGAACATCAGGCTGGCGGTGTTGATGGCGGAGGCGACCATCAGCAGCAGGCTGAGGACCAGAAGCTGGGCGTAGTCGCGGTTGCCGCGGTGCTCGTAGAGTTTGACGATTTGGAGGATGACCAGAAACTGGCCGATGACGATGACCGGCGTGATGCCGGAATAGATCACCTGATTGACGACAAACAACAACGCCGCGATGGTCAGGAGATTGGCGATCAGCCGCGGGAGGGGGCGAAATCGGCCGGTCTTGTCCAGCCAGGCGTGCAGCAGGACAAAACCAACGGAGAGGATGAAGGTTCCTGGTGATAGCGAGGCCAGCGCGAAGCCGCACATGCCCATCAGGATGAGCAGGTAAAGCATCGGTTTGAACTGGCGAATGTCGTACATGGTTACATCAATTTTATCGCGTGGCGGCGGTTTCCTGGGGGACGGCCCGTTTGGCCCGGCCGGCCGGGCGGCCACGAAGAACTGTAGGCTCCTGATCCAGCGGCATACAATGAAAAAAGTCTATATCCTGCTGAAACGTGAACCAGCGGGATGACTGTTCACCCGCGGCCGAGAGGACGATCATGCCGCCACGCTCATGGTCGGTCAGGCCCATCTGCATGTCGCGGGGGGTGAACAGGACGGCCGTCATGCCCGATTTGAGCACATCGCGGCTGGCATCCAGCAGCGCCTGGGCATCGTGATCGAGATTTAATGGCAAACGTGCGAGGACCGCCAACAAATCGCGGCGGTGACGTTTGCCGCGCTGGGGCTGGATACCGGTCCATTGGCCGTTCCAGACCATCAAACCGACGAGCAGGCCCGCTTCCAACGCATGGCTGGCCAGCGAGGCGGCCATGGCGATGGATTTTTCCACCTCGGCATTGGCGGCGGCGGACTGGCTTTTCTGAAACGTATCCACCAATAGTGCCAGTCGCGGCGGAGAGACCTGCGTCATCTCCTTGGAGACCAGCACGCCGGTGCGGGCGCTTCGACGCCAGTAGATCCAGCGGGGATTTTCGCCGGTGCGATATTCCTTGACGCCGTAAAATTCATCGGTGCCGCCCCGGCGAGGCCGCATGGTGGGGCCGGTTTTGTCGGCCGCCCGGCAGAGGCTCAGGAGCTTGGGATCGACCCGGCCGATGGCGGGATAGATGATCATCGTGTCGCGCTCGGCGCGGATGGATGCGCGCTTGATGAACCCGAACGGAAATGAGGTGCTGATCTGATAATGTTCCAGCACCAGCAGCCCGCGGCGCTTGGGGATGACCTCGGTGGGGACGGTTGAGGTCATGCCGGCGGCCGCGTGCAGCATGTAGGCCGCCGGCTGGCGAACAAACCCCTCGCTCCCTTCCATTTCGGCAAAACTGACCGACAAACTGGGCCAGAATCGCTTTTCGTTGATGAATTCATAACTGAGCGTGACCGGCTCGCCGACCACCGCGTGTTCGGGGAGCAACCGGCGGATCTGAACCTTGCGCAGGACCATCCGGCTGATGGAAAAACTGACGATCAACACGCCGAACATCAGCCCGACCACGCCAAAGAGCAGATTGACCTGCCCATTGACCGCCGCCAGCAGCATGAACAGGCTCATGCAGCAGAAGATCAGGCCGCCGAACGAAAAATCGATCGAGGGTTTGCGTCGAATGGGGGTGGAGAAGTTGAATCGGCGATGTGTCGGCTTGCGGTTAAACATCTTCATCCGCCATGTTCCCGCCCATCAGCGCGGCGCGGGGATCTGTTCGAGAATCTGTTCCAGCACATGCACGGTGGCGTTGGGGTCGCCATTGTGCAGGTAGGTTTTGCTGATGATGCGGTGGGCGCAGACCGGCGTGACCAGCCGTTTGACATCGTCCGGGATGACATAATCGCGACCGGCCAGCAGCGCCGCGGCCTGCGATGCCTGCGTCAATGCCAGCGCCCCGCGCGGAGAGACGCCAAGGTGCAACTGCTCATCGTGCCGGGTGGCCTCGACCACGTCGAGGATGTAATCGACGATGGCGCTGTCCAGCTTGATCTTCGGAACCTGATCCTGAAGTTCGATGATCTGTTCAGTCCCAAGGACCGGACGAAGGTTTTCGATGGAAAAACGCCCCGGCTGGGTGGTCAGGATGCGATGTTCGGCGTTGCGGTCGGGATATCCCACCGAAATTCGCAGCAGAAAGCGGTCGAGTTGGTTTTCGGGGAGGAAATAGGTTCCCTCAAATTCAAAGGGGTTCTGCGTCGCCACGACCATGAAGGGACGTTGGAGTGGGAAGGTCTGATTTTCGACGCTGACCTGCTCCTCGCTCATCGCCTCTAGCAGGGCCGACTGGGTGCGCGGGGTGGTGCGGTTGATCTCATCGGCCAGCACGATGTTGGCAAAGACCGGGCCGGGTTTGAAATCGAAGCTCTGGGTATGGCTGTTGAAGATCGAGACGCCCAGCACGTCACCGGGAAGCAGGTCGGGGGTGAGTTGTATTCGGCTGAACCGGCAATCAAGACTGCGGGCCAGCGAGCGGGCAAGAACCGTTTTACCCACGCCAGGTACATCTTCGATCAGGACATGGCCGCGCGCCATCAACCCGATCAGCAGCAGATCCACCGCCCGTTCGTGGCCAAGAAAGACCGTCTGGATATTGTCTTTAAGCCGTTGAATGACCGGATTCGCCACGCATCACCTGATGTTGCGGAAGGTTCAACTGTTTCTCTGCCCCCATTGTAGCCGCCGGCGATGCGTTCGGCCATATTCACGCAATGTGAATGACACTTCGCCCAAGGCAGACGTATTTATATTTTTGTGGTGTTCGTTGCACCGACAAAACCTCATTAGTCCCTCCCCCGGTACGCCCGGGGGAGGGTTAGGGTGGGGGTTCTCTACGCGAATTTGGTGAAACGGCCCCCTCCCCTGCCCTCCCCCGGAAATACCGGTGGAGGGAGAAAATACAAATACGATTGCCTTGACACTTCGTAATTTTACGACATTTCAACCGGCGGGATTTTGCCATCTAGAAACTGTTGTAAAAACGAGGCGGCGGCCAGCGCATCCTGCTGTTCCTTGCGGCGACGTCGGGTGAGTTTTTCGCCATGACGTTTGCGGTCGTTGAGTTGTTGTTCGGCCTCGAAGGAACTGAGGCGTTCATCGACGAAAACCACTGGTTTGCCGGATTGGGCCGACAATCGTTTGCCCCACGCGGCCGCCTGTTTTGCGGCCGGGCCGATGGTGTCATCCATGTTCAACGGCAGACCCACCACCAGCCGTTGCACATCCTGATTTTGAATCAATTGCAGCAGTTGTGGGATGGCGTGTTGCGGGTCATTGACGGAAATGACCTCCAGCGGCGTCGCCCATCGCCCCCCTTCGTCGGAGAGGGCCAGGCCGATTCGTTTTGCCCCCAGATCAATCGCCAGCGTGCGCATGGTTGATGAGGATTATTGATAGCGGTCGCCGAATTTTTCCTTCACCTTGGCCACCAGGTCCTTCACCCGCTGGGCTTCGGATTTTGGACAGATCATCGTCACATCGGCGGTCTGCACGATGATCATGTCGCTGATGCCGATCATCGAGATCAGGTGATTGGGGTTCTGGCTGACGATGATGTTGTCGTTGGAGTCGATGAAGACGCAGGCCTTGCTATCGACCGCGTTGTCGTGGTCGTCCAATTCAAGCGTCTCGGAAAGGGCCGGCCACGACCCGACATCCAGCCATTGCACGGGCATCTCAACGGTCATCACCTGTGCGCTGCCTTTGCGCTGCGAGGCGGGTTCCATCACCGCGAAGTCGATGCTGATGCGCGGCAGCGTGGGATAGGTCTGGTTCAGCACATCCTGTTGTTGCGGCGTGCCCCAGGCCTTGGCGATCTTCATCAGCCCCTTGTGCGATTCGGGGAGATGGGTGGACAATTCCTTGATCACCGTGTCACATCGCCAGACGAACATGCCGCTGTTCCAGTAATATCGGCCTGATTCCACATATCGATCGGCGGTGGGCTTGTCCGGCTTTTCGCGAAACGCCTGCACGCGATAGGCGCCGGTATCGCCGCTTTTAAGACGCAGTTCCTCGCCGCGGTGAATGTATCCCAGCCCGGTGTGGCCGTGGGTGGGGATGATGCCGAATGTAACCAATGCGTTGGGTTCCTGGCGGGTGACTTCAAATCCGGTGCGAAGTGCCGCCTGGAATCGATCCACCGGCTCGATCACATGGTCGGCGGTCAATACCGCCGTCACCGCCTCCGGGTCGCGCTGGTGCAACACCGCGGCCGTGAAACCGATCGCGTTGGCGGTGTCCCGGCCGGTCGGCTCGCCCAGCAGGTTTTCCGGCGGCAACTTGGGCAGGTTTTGCAATATCGCATCCGCATGACGGGCGGCGCTGCACACAAAGATCCGTTCCGGCGGCAACATCCCCGACAATCGCTCAAACGACAATTCCAGCAGACTCTTTCCGCGAACGATCGGGAGGAGTTGCTTTGGTTTTTCGCCGCGTGACAAGGGCCAAAGCCGCGTTCCCGCCCCGCCCGCCATGATGACGCCGTATTCCATCGTATGTTCGCCGTTTGAACCGTCGATTTAATGCAACATTTGGTATCCGCCGCGATCCGAAACGCGGACCAGATGAAATTATAACAGATATTTCTTGTCTCGTCTGGCCACCGGCTGAATCTTGCGGGCCAGATCGTCAAACCCACCCTTGCCCATCAGGGCATAGGTGGCATCCTTGCCCAACTGCACGGCCGGCTGGTCGTAGGTGTTGATATCCAGCAAACCACCCATGTAACTGACGGCCACTTCATACAGGTATAAAAACTGCCCCACCGCCTGCGGGGTGATCGATGGGAAACTCAGCGTCAGTGTCGGTCGTTTGCTTTCCAAAAGGGCGTATTCGGTTCCCAGTTTTTCGGAATTGATCAGCGTCTGGAAATTGGAGCCGGCCAGATATTTGAGTGTTTGCGACTCCTTCATGCTCGAAGGAATCGCCACTTTTTGCGAAAACCGCTCCACTTCGATAAACGTGATCAGCTTGTCATTGGGGCCTTCACGATAAAGCTGAACCTGCGAATGCTGATCGGTGGTCCCCAACGCCTTGATCGGCGTCTGGCCGGCGAAGATGTTCTCCTTGCGCAGGCCGTTTTGTTTGCCGAGCGATTCGGCCCACAACTGCCGATACCAGTCGGCCAGCGAATAGAGCGCCGAACTGTACGGCATCATCACCGATATCTTTTTGCCCTTGTTGTTGAGAATGTAATGAATCGCCGCCAGCATCGCGGCCGGGTTGGCCAATGGGTCGGCCTCCTTGCAACGCTTGTCCATCGCGGCGGCCCCCTGCATCAGCGCATCGATGTCGATCCCGCACATCGCCGCCGAAAACAGCCCCACCGCCGACAAGACCGAAAACCGCCCCCCCACCCCATCGGGCACTTCCAGTGTACGATACCCTTCCTTGTTGCAAATCTCACGCAACGTGCCGCCGGCCGGGTCGGTGGTGGCCAGGATGTTTTCCTTGTACTTTTTCCCCAGCTTCTGGAGCAACAAATCGCGAAAAAGGATGAACTGGGCGGCCGTCTCGGCGGTCTCGCCTGATTTGCTGATCACATTGACGATGGTGCGTTTCAGGCGTGGGCCGATCAGGTCCACCACCGAGCGAATCACCTCCGGATCGACATTGTCCAGCACAAACAACTGCGGCCCCGGCCGGGTGCGGTCGGACATCAGGTTGTATGTCATCGGGTTGAGCGCGTTTTGCAACGCGATATTTCCCAGAGCGCTGCCGCCGATCCCCAGCACCACCAGCGTGTCGCACCGATCACGGAAATGCTCCACCTCGCGATGGATCGCATCCACCATCTCCTCATCGTACGGCAGGTCGCGATAACGCAGTTTCCCCGCCTTGCGGTCATCGGCGAACTGCTTTGTCAGGTTCTTTAATGGTGTGGTCAGTTCCTTGAGTTCTTTTTCAGTGACCCCATGCTTTTCCCCCACCGCCTCGGCGGTTGCATGTTTCCAGTACAGGCCGATCCGATCCATTTGCTTTCCTTCCCGTTCGGTTGATCTCGATTGAATCCGCGTAGCATACGCCCTGTCCGCCCATTGGCCAAGTCACACAACCCCCGTGTATTGCATGATTCGCACGCCCCGATACGCTTTTCGGGGTCAAAATCAAAGGTTTAAGATGATTCATTATTTCAAATTCCGTCAGGACCTGTTCGATCCCCAGCCGGCCAGCGATGTTTACATCAAACGCCCCCCCGGCCGGGGGTGGCCCGAACAATGCCCCCCCATCCGGGCGGCCAATTCCTTTGGTTTTGACCTTTTGGCCAATTTTGACATCACATTCACCCGCACGCGAGGCCGCTGGACGGTCCGGCCGGACGTGGTGATCGAGTCTGATTTTGACTATTCGGGCGCCGAAGATTCTCACGGCCGGCCGCTCACCCAGCAATTCGCATGGTTTTGGCAAAAAGGGCAGAAATTGCCACATGTCATCAGCGACAATGTCTACAAGTCCATTTCCAATCAGGTCAAAATCAGCAGCTACCTGTTCCTTCGCACCGATCCCAATGAACTGCTCTTGATGACCGGCATCCCAAATCTCAACCGCCCCTGGCGGACCATGACCGCCCTGATCGACACCGACTGGTACCCCGCCAGCTACCCGTGGCACACTGTCATCGAACTGGACCCAACCCAAACCCGCATCCGCATTCGCAAGGGAGAGCCGCTTTGCCGGATTATCCCGGTGCGGCGGGACACCTACTTCGCCAAACCGATGACACCAACCGATTTTGATGAATTTTTCTCCCGTGGCCAACAATGGCTCACCACCCACGGCACGGCCGAACATGAATCACCCGATGTCCCACCCGGCACGATGGACATCACCCACACCTATTCCCGCCAACAGGTCCGATCACGGTTTATGCGGCTTATTTGAATCAAAATGGGCATTTTAATCCGGTCCGATATTTTTTCATCAAAGCCAGAATCGCACTGGACCGATTTATCTGTTGTGTGCCTATAATGGGTGCGGGAGAAAGATGATTTTCCAGAAGTCCTGGTTGTGGATGTTTTTGATGGCGGCGGCCTTGCCGACCATCGCGTATGGGGCCGACCCATCCGATGCCCTCTTTGCCCGGTCGCGTTATTTCAATGCCAGGTCTGAACTCAACCACCTCCATATCCGCTTGGAGCGGGAATTTGTTCAATCGGGCGCATGGACAACCGCCCAATCCAATCTGATTACCGCCGGCAGTCAACTACAATCCCTTCGCCAGCCATTGGTGGATGCCGTGCGCAATACACCGGCTTATCAGCGGATTTGGCAGCGGAAATATGCCCTTGAGAAACAACTCGAATCGGCCTACGCCAAACCCAACTCGGCCGAACGTGAGGCTGACATTTATCGACTGGCCAACCAATTGCTGGATTTGCGGCAGGAATTAACCCGGATGGAGGCCGATGCGCTGGCCGCCGAACCGGCCGTCCATCAGGCCAAACAGGATTTGGTGTCGGCCAATCAGCAGCTTCGGGATTTGTGGGACCAGCACGCCCGATCCATTTCGGCCAATCCATCATGGCAGCGTGCCCACCGGCGGATGGAGAGCGCCTATGCCCAGTGGATCGACGCCGCCGGGCGCTGGCAAGGGGCCAACGACCGGGACTGGGCATCCAACCGCCAACGACTGGTCAGCATTGGCAACCTCGATGGTGGCCGTTAAACATCTACCTTCAGAATCACAGGAACAACATGACCGACCCCCGCGTCCAGAAACTCGCCGATGTATTGATCCATTATTCCTGCGGCCTCAAAAGTGGAGAAAACATCCTGATCGAGGCGATCGACATCCCGCCGGATTTTGTCGAGGCGCTGGTGCGATCGGCGGCGGATGTCGGCGGCCGGCCGGTGGTGTTGCTGAAAAACAGCCGCATTCACCGCGCGCTGCTGCAAAACGGCTCGGCCGAACAGTGGGACCTGATCGCGGATGTTGAAAAGCACCAGATGGAGCGGATGCACTGCTACATCGGGGCGCGGGGTTCATACAACGTCTCGGAATTGTCGGATGTGCCGGCCGACAAGCAGAAATTTTACGAGCAATCCGTCTGGAAGCGCGTCCACCACGACATCCGGGTTAAAAAGACCCGCTGGGTGGTGCTGCGCTGGCCGACACCCTCCATGGCACAGATGGCCGAGATGTCCACCGAGGCGTTCGAGGATTTTTATTTCAACGTCTGCACGTTGGATTACGCGAAAATGTCGCGGGCGATGCGCCCGCTGATCGACCGGATGCAGCGAACTGATCGCGTCCGGCTCAAAGGCCCGCGCGACACCGATTTGAGCTTTTCCATCAAGGGAATCCCCGCCATCGGGTGCGACGGCAAACTCAACATCCCCGACGGCGAGGTCTTCACCGCCCCAGTGCGCGACTCGGTCAACGGCGTGATCCATTACAACTGCCCCACCCTCTACCGCGGCGCCACCCACAACGACATCCGCCTGACATTCAGGGATGGCAAAATCATCGAGGCGACCAGCACCGCGACACAAAAGCTCAACGAAGTGCTGAACGCCGATGAAGGCGCCCGCTATGTCGGCGAATTCGCCATCGGCTTCAACCCATATTGCGTGCGCCCGATGAAGGACATCCTATTTGATGAAAAAATCGCCGGCTCGATCCATTTCACCCCCGGCGCCTGCTACGACGAAGCCTCCAACGGCAACCAATCCGACATCCACTGGGACATGGTCCTTGTGCAAACCCCCGAATACGGCGGCGGCGAAGTCTGGTTCGACAACCAACTGATCCGCAAGGATGGGCGATTCGTGGTCAACGAGCTTCTCCCGCTGAATCCGGAGAATCTGATGTAGGGTCCGCACCCATGCGGACCCTACAAGAGATTGTCCAAAAAGGAAATAAATGGGGTCAGGAAGTAATGGCACTAAATCTAGCATCGGCACCTCTTTTTATGCGAGGCTAATCGCATCTGATTTCTGGGTTGGGTGAGCAGGCTGAAGCTGTCGTTTCGGCGTTTTTTGAGGCGGG
>JADLBV010000060.1 GCA_020847545.1 Phycisphaerales bacterium | reverse complement strand
TTCTGGGCATCCGTGACGGTGGGGGTTCCGTCGATGATCTTGGCGTAGTTGGAAGCCAACGTCACGATTTGAACACGGGCCGCGTTCTTGGCGGCGATGTTGGATCGCGTCCGGGTCTGCGGATTGACGGCGGTCTCATAGGCCGATTTCCAGGCGGTGTTCTGCGCGTCATAGATGCCCGCCTGCGGGATAGTCAATCCATAGGTGAATGGACTGGCGATGATGAGTGCCGCAAAATTCGTCGAGCCGGTATACAGTTCGGCATCGGTGCCGGTGAAAAAGCTGTTACTCATATGATTTCTCCATAAAATGAATTTGAAATGGATGCGATCCGCCGGCCGCCCCATCCGCTGACTTTCCGGCAGCGCCATTTCGCCGCCGGCGGGAAGGGAAAATCTTCGCCGCAAACCGCCGCCCGGAACGATCCGGGTTTCCGTTTACATTCATCGTGCAGGGAATGGGGGGACTGAAGGGGGAAATGAAAAATATTTATATTTTTATTGTTATTTATATTTTTATCGCATGAACATGATTCAACGACGTGGGAAACGTGGGGTTTGATCGTTGGAATTGTGCGTGTCGGCAATTTATGCCGACCGATTCGCATCCACTGGGCTCATGAGATTCCGAAAAACCGCTCGACACGCATGGCCGAGGCGGCTAAGGATGCGAGGGTCTTGGCCTTAAGACAAACGAAGCGAAACAGCGCAGACCACAACCACCCACGAAATCGCACTCATGCGATTCATGATCGACCTCCTTGTCGATTGTGTCCGGGTGGCCCACCCGAGGATCGAAACACGCGGGCTCGGCTTATTATGTACACGCCATCAACCGCGAGGCGGGGAAGCTGGGGATGATTCAGGTTTTTCAGCGTTCTGCTAGTCATCAAAATCGCTCGACAATTCGATCAGTGACAAACCGATCTACTGTGCGCCACCGCGTGTCAGTACTGCGATAATATGGCCTGTTGAACAACGGATTGTGAGTGCCCGGTGGATCAATTTGTACGATATTGCTGCCTCGCACGATCACCCGATAATCTTTTTCGACAATCCTCAGGGTTTCGGTTCGTTCGTTAATGGGACACTGCCATGTGATCTTCATTCCCTCTTTTGCGCCAGCGATAACCATATAGCGCTTTTCCCAGGAAGGGGATACTGCCATTTCATTCAATGTGACGCGGCATTGGGTCGGGACGGCCCATTCTGGAATGCGTAGAGCAACGTCGCAGTCACATTTGAGTTTGATATCCACTTGTCCGCGATACGGAACATGGCTGTCGATGTCTGCCCACATTGAGGCACGGTTGAAGAGCAGATGTATGGACAGCCGTTTCTTGGACGCGTCAAAGTCAATCATGTCGCGCCACACGCGATAGAGTTGCGCGGCGCCGTTGCCGACACAGCACGCCATGACACTGTTCGTTGGGTCGCCTTGCCAGTCATTGGGGGCTCCCCATCCCCCCCAAGCGCCGCGCCAACGTTCGGGAACGTGGTCGCAGGTCATGTGTTGCGGATTGTACGGCGGTGTTCTCGGACGGCCGTGCTTTTGCGAGAATTCATGTGCCCAGTCTGTTTCGAGAAACTGCATTTCGGCGAACATGTTGCGCACCCATCGGTCGACATCGTCCCAGCAGTCGGCAAGCCCGGCAGTGCTTTGTCGAAGGGCGAGGTAGATCATGTCCGCGACTTCACATATCTCAAGGGTTTTACGCATAAACGGCGCATCTGCAGGCCCAAGATTTTCCGGGAAATATCCCATCAGGGCGTTGCTCTCGGGGTGATTGCGCCCATAGCGATAACCGCGCAGCACCAATTCAATCATCTCCTTGTCGCCTCGCGCTATGGCAGCTTCAAGCATGTGCATGCGCATCAACGTGTTCGTGTGGAAATGCACACAGCCGCAAGGCCGATTCGGATCAACGTCTGCGGGCGACAGGCGAAACTCACCATCGGGTCCGATGAACCCGCTGTGGCCAAGGCTGTAGAATCGGGCCAGTTTGTACGACAACTCGATCGCCTCTTCGCATCCCGTCATTCTGTAATACGTTGCCAGACCGGAACCCAGCCAAATGTAATAAAAGTTGACCGGCGGCGGCGGAAGGGGGCCTTTCACCGGCTTTTCGCCCACGCCATATTGAGACCGGTCGAAATAGGCGAAATCTCCCATATCAATGGCCATCCGGTGAAACGCGGAAACCATATTTCGGGCGAGCTTGTCCCATTGGGTGTCGCCTGTCAGCGTGTGATACACGGCGGCTGCTTCCAAGGCCCGGCCGCTCGTCGGCAGGTCCATCGTGTGATGACCGACGTTTCGCACCTCGGCCTCTCCGACGTTGCCGAATTCGTCTCCTTCAAGTGCCCAAGGCCTACCGATCGTCGGCGAGTACAATAGCCCATCAGGCCCCTGCATCTGCAAGAGGGTCGCCATTCGCTGCCATTCGACGTCCAGAGATTCATCCGATCCGCACGCCTGTCGCAGCAGCACGGAAGGGGCGTAAAACTTGAATTCAACGCGATCGTTGAAATCATGGAACATTGTTGGCGGCTGCCAACCGAACCAAGCCCGCCAGTAAATCTCGCAATTGGCATCCGGGTCGGCGCAGGCCGTCATGCCGTGAATCGCCTGACGGGCGCGCTCGGCGAGGTCAAGGGTATCCGGGATGTTTGCTTCATATCGAGAACCACGGAATTGCGGCAGCTCAAAGGCGGGGATTTTCGGATTAATGTACTGAATGGCCGGATTACGCTTTGGCATGTCCATGTCCGGAAAAAATGATCTCGCCGGCTCCAATCCGGGCAATGAGCCGAACCAGAGCCAGCGAGAATCGTATCGTCACATTGGTCCGCGGAGGATCTCTATTGACGGCGTTTCCGTGAGCCAAGAGCAACCATGGCAAGGGAAACGACCGCTGCTGTGGTTGCAGGTTCCGGCACGGCGATCGGCCCGGGCTGGTATAAGGTCAGAACCTGTGAATCCGACAAGGTTTCGTTCCAGAGCTGTACCTGATCGATGCTGCCCTGGTTGTAATAAAACGGGCCAGCGGCGGGTACCTGAGACGTTGGATACACCCCGTCATTCGCGACCCAAGGTGTCGAGCCCGCGAGGCTTCCGTTCTTGTAAAGCTTGATCGTCGCGCCGTCGAACGTCCCGACCAAGTGGTCCCACGACCCCACGGAAGCGGGAGTGGAAGCGGTAGCAAAATAATCCGGCGCATGCTCTAAATAGCTGCCGACATCAAAGCGATATTGGCCGCCCGCGACCAACAGTCCATATCTTGCGTACGACGAGTGCTCCGTGCCGAAGAACCAGTCCACACCGCCGTTGTTCGTATCCAGCTTCACCCACGCTTCGATCGAGAAGTTTTTTCCCATATCGAAAGTAGGACTATCCGGAATAACCACCGAGTCATTGCCAGTCCCCGAACCACTGCCGTCGCCAAAATGCACCGCATAGTTGCCGGCGCCATTTGGGATGTAACTGGCCCCATTGGACAACGTGCCGTTATTGCTACCGGCGGTGTCAGTGGCAACCGATCCACTTCCTTCATTGAAGGTCCATTGCCCAATCAGTGACGCATGCGCCGGTGGCGTCAGCGACAATCCAAAGATGGCGGCACCGAATAACGCCGCGTGCCAACATCCCTTCGCAAAACTATGATGGGGTCGTATACTCATCTGACTTTCTCCCTTGTTGTGAGCCTTGGCTCATCCTATATGTTTTCCCCCATTGCTATTAAATACTTTATACCATCACGTGAAATCGGCTACCCATTTCTCTTCATTCTTTTGCCTTTTTTAGCGAACCTCGCTTCTGTCGTTTTCGGTCGGTCGACATCCAGGCCAAGCAGAGCGACAATGCCATAACATTGCTTGGCTCAGGAACAGCGACCAATCTCCGGAAATCTGCATACGCCTGCGCTGAGCCGGTGTCATACTGACTCGCCAACACGATTACGTCGGAATAGTCGACATCGCCATTCAGATCAAAATCGCCAATGCCCCAGACCCCTGAGGTGATCAATCCATAATGACCGGCCAGTATCCCCATGTCATTTATGTCCGCAACGCCATCTAAATTGGCGTCTCCTGGCACAATGCCAGTGAAGTAGCCGTCGTCATACTTGAACAGGTCGCCAGTTCCTCCCGGTAGCGTGATACTCAACACATGGTTGTTCAGATCAATGCGTTCGGGAGCACCGGTCAGACGATTGAGGCGATAGATCGAGTTGATTCCCTCGACAAAGGAGACTGAGAAAGTCTCCACCGCCTGACTTTCGGACAACTCGTGATCATTGCTGAGATTGGTCAGCATGAAATAGCGATCACCACTGTCATCGTTAAAAAAGCCAACCAGCCCGTTGCCGCCATCGCGGTCGACTGCCGAATCGGCACTATTGTGGGAAACAACCGAGAGGATATTGGAGTCGTCCCCGGCTCCAAGCGACCAATTTTGCATGAAACTCGCGGTAGGCACGGCGACTGTGGGTATGAATCGAACATCCGTGTTTTCAAGCCGAACCAACGATTTCCCCAGATTCGCCACCTCATGGTTGACCGCCGCAACGGTGGGATACACCGGACTGGGCTGGAGTGTGTTGGTCACCAGCATCGACCGCGAAATGCCTGCAGTCTCAAACGCATAGTAAATGAAGCCCTTGTAGCCGGCGGTCATCTGACTGAAAAGCTCCGCGCGCAATTCCGTGGGACCTGGAAGATAAAAATCGGAATATTCAAACGCCTGCCCATGCCCTAAGTAAGGCACGTTGTACTGACGTGCCTTGGCCCGAATGGTCATCATTCTTTCAAAAAAATATTCGGAAAGATTGGGGCTATTTGACGTGAAGGGATACGTGTCGAAACACAAGACATCCGGCTTCACGATTGTCATGACATCATTGAGGTACTGGTCGTAAACGAGCGCGTCTGCCGAGGTGGGTGGCCATGGCTTGGGTGGAAGGTTGATGTAAATCAGCTTATCCGGATCGACGGCCTTGAGATATTCGGCGACACGACCGATGCCCTGCAGGCGCGTGGACTCGGGTTCATCCCAAATGATCCACCCCGTTCGATTGGGATATGCATCCATGACTTCAGAGATGCGCTGCCTGACGCTGGAAGTGTCGTCCGATGCTTGCAGCCAATAATGCAACGGCACACTACTGTCAAAAACATCGTATGTCGCCAGCGTATTCAATCCGGCGTCGGAGAAAAGTTGCGACTTTCCGGGGTTTGGTTCATCAGCGCCGTCATACCACGCACCCAATAAGAAGGGATGGTTCATGACCCACTGCTTGCCGAAGTCGGCAGGTCGCGGAACGTCGCTTGCAGTATACTCATGCAGAGGTAGGTCCGCCTGAACCGGTGGCGCCAGCATCAGAATGAAGACCGAACCGAACAGTACCGTACGGCAAGTCGCATGTTGCGAAAAGTCACCAAGCCGAGAATTCATCTGGGCCACTCCTGCTCAGGCCGCCGGAAATGGAGCGTCCTTTCGTCTCCCGTTCACAACGCCACCATGGCACTTACTGTACGTGGCCAATGAGCAAAAGACTTTGCATTTCCATCTATTTTTTTGCCTTTTTTGCCGCCTGGCGAAGATATTGCGAAGGCGAGGCGCCGGTTACCGACTTGAAGGTGCGGTTGAAATGGCTCAGGCTTTCGAAGCCAGACTCGTAAGCTATTTCAGTAATGTTGCGGTTCGGCTCCTTGAGAAGCAAGATCGCGCGATGGATGCGATAAGATTGCAGATACTGAGTCCATGGCATTTTCAATGTCTCACGAAACAGTTCCCTCAATCGAGATTCGCTGATGACGCCGGCTGCATTCGCAATGTCAGCGGCGTAGATACCTTGTGAGAAATGGTCCCGCATGTAACGAATGGCCAAAATGACTTGTGCCCAGTCTTCGTGCTTGGCGCAGGTGGTCTTAACAAAGAGGCCTTTCTTGATTTCCCATCGAATCAAGTCCACCAGCAAGCTGATAAGCATGGTCTGCAACTTCAGACGCCGCCCAAATCTGAAACTGTCGAACTCGATTGTCATTTGTCGAAATGCTGCGACCAAATGTTTGCGCAAGGCGGCGTCTGGCCGCACTATATGACGCTCGATCGGCTGTTCTGCTGAAAAACGATCGAGTATGGTCAAGCTTTCATCGGGACTGCCCCAATCGCACAGGATATTGGGGAGAAAATAGACGACAATCGCCTCCTTTGGATATGTGCCGCCTGTTCCCCAATGGGGCTGAGAGCTTCCGCTTATGAAAATATCATACGGTCGCTGCGGGACCGATCGACTGGCGATATTCGTATCGCCCGTTCCTCTCAACCACATCGCCACTTCAAAATACGGGTGATAACTGGGTGGATCCTCCTGCATTGGGTCCGTGACGGTCACATGCTTAACCGCGATGGGGAAATCTTCGCTCAAATGGATGTTGTTTTCGCGTGCTTGGCCTAACGACCAAAATGACGCAATGTGAGATTTGCTCATAATGTATTGAACCGGTATTTTTGACCTTCCCCGCGTTTGGTGGGCGCGGCAAGTGAATTAATTCAGGCCCACCTCGAACGCTTCGGGGCTTTGATAGCCTAACGTGCTGTGCAGACGTTTCCTATTGTCAAACACCTCGATGTACGCAAAGATCGACCGGTGGGCAACCTGTCGCGTGACGTAATACTCATTGTTCACCAGCTCCGTCTTAAGCGTGCCCAGAAGCTCTCCATCATCGCGTTGTCCCATCAGTCACCCTTGCCGCTCGTGCTGCAAGTCATCCCATGTTTCTTCAACAGCTCCCGGTAATCCTCATCGGCATATTGCACGCCTTGGTCACTGTGATGCAGCAAGCCCGCAGCGGGGTTCCTCCGCCCAGCCGCGGACGTTGTTGGGGTCCACACCCAGGTTTCTGACCGCCTCCGGGATGCTGTATCCCTTCTGGTTGACCAGTTGAACGGCTGATACCTTAAACTCCTTTGTGAATTTCCTTCGCGCAATGCCATGCTCCTTTGAACAGCCATTCTGCTGTTCGCATGTTGCGCCCGCCAAATGTGGTGAAGGTCATGCCGGGGCACATTAAGGCTGACGAACACGCGATATTGATGCTGGGCAACGCCGGCTGGTCTCACGGCACTATGTTGGCCGAAGATTGTCACGCCGATGTACCTGACGGCGTATGCTCCGGGGCTAAACCCGGCCGGAAATGTGTGGATGATTTACGAAGCCACCAACTCTCGAACCAGGTATTCGAGAATGATGATCCCTGCCCAACCGGGTTGGCGCGGCCAAGAGCACCTTGAGACAACACCGGCAAAAAAGGCTGTTCCATTGCACCTTAGATCGAGCGTGCGATTCATGCCTGATGCGTATAATAATACGGTAGGATCCGCTTTGTTGCAATAATTAGGTTCGTCGAAAAAGGCAAAAGATTCATTGAAAACGGGATGATTGCTCAGAGACTAGGCTATACATTGTCACTAAGGAATGTCGGTGGGGTAAACCCGACCCAAAGCATGATCGCATCGTATGGGCTTATTCGACGTCCGGTCTGTTTTTAGGCAATTTATACTGGCGAGGTTCACATGGAAGGATATAAACCAATCAATTACGTGCATCGACGCATCATACGGAGTAACGGGTTCACCCTGGTAGAATTACTGGTCGTCATCGGCATTATAGCTCTCTTGGTCAGCATGCTGCTTCCTGCGTTGAACAAGGCGAGAGAGTCAGCCAAGAAGGTTCAATGCTTGAGTAACTTGCGACAGATCGGATTGGCGATTTCAACGTATGTCACACAGGATGGCGGCTATATTCCACCGTATAACATAAACGCCAACGGGGCCGCAAATTATCCCCAGGGTCACGCGTACTGGTTCCAGTTGCTCATGGACAGCAATTTGCTGGGGACGCCTGATGAGTATGGTCAGAAGTTCGATCGTGTGTTCATTTGCCCAAATGCGGATCAGGTAGGCGCTTTGCTGCCGAGCTCACTGCAATCGATGGAGACGTACGTGCGAGGATACTGGGGGCTTATCAATTATGGCATGAACACGTCTCTATATTTGAACCAGACCAACTGGGACGGAGGCCCCAGCATTCCAACCGGTGTGAAGATATCGCAGGTGCGGCACTCATCCGAGACGGTGATGGTGTGCGAGGCCAACAATATGGTAAGTCCGTTTCAGACCGCATATTATGTTTCTCCGTATTTCGACGCCTCCGCCGGTGTCGCTTGGCCATTCCACGGTAAGACGGGGTGCAACATCCTTTGGGTGGACGGACATGCATCCACGGCATATCGTTCGGTTCCTGATGATCCTGCATCGCTCTATTCGGACAAGGCTTTGGGAGCGCTCTACAACAAAAACTTCTCAATCCAGCCCTGCTACTGGGATACAAATTGACAAGCACACGCTGAAACCATGCATCTCGTGATGCGCGCCATATCCATAAGGGAGCGAAATGGAGGGTGTTAAGCTTGGCGGCATACTGAATCATAACAGGCCTTAACGCTTTGCTTGCCGTGCAATCATTGCTGGGAAACCCAGCGCCAGGGATGTTCCTGCCGCCATGTGGGCCTACTTGAGTGAAAGGACTTCGATGCCCATATTCATGTGCTTCATCGCTGCCATCATTCTGGCTTTTAACGTCATCACGTTTGCCGGCGACGTGAACTTGGCGCTGGGCAAGCCGTACACACTGAGTCAAAAACCAAATGGCGAGGATGCTGGCGATCAGACCGATCTCACTGATGGTGTCAATTTTCGATCCGCCAGCATGATGTGGGAGGCGAAGGGAAGCGTTGGATGGTACCGGGTTAAGGTTCCCGTTCATATTACGGTTGATCTCGGCCGAGACGAACCGATTCGCGGTGTTTCTTTCAGCACCGGCGGTGGCAGCGGTGGAGTGGGATATCCCAGTTCGGTCGTACTGTCTGTGAGTACGGATGACAGGACATATCACTATGTCGGCGATTTGCTGGAAATGACGAAAGACGCGATACCAGAATATGGCCGAACAACGGCTCACCGAATCATAGCCGATCCTCTCAAGACCCATGGGCGATATGTTCGCTTCAGTGCCGTCTCATCCACCATGTTCCTGTTTTGCGATGAAGTGGAGGTGTACCGTGGCGACGAGGCGTGGTTGCAACAACCGCTGGACGGCAAAGGTGTCTCCGACAAGTTGGTGATGGATCCGCTTCGCCTGACGCAAATAGGGGTTAACCGCCGCGTGAAAGATGATTGGGCAATGGTTCGCAATGCGGTGGAAAATGGCGCGCGAGGCAATGTGAGAACTGAATTGCTCCAGAAATTGGATGGTCTATGGGAGCGAATCGTAAAGGCGGATGGCCCGCAGTCTCTCGCAGGATTTCGTGCGGTTATTCCAGTCAGCAGTCTTGATGCAAGCATCTTTGCTGTGCGAGGTGAACTGCTGGCTGCCAACGGTGCCAAGCCGCTGACTTTGTGGCATGGTGAACCGTATCAACTTCTGGAACTACTCCAACCGATTGACACGCAACTCATGTCGTCGTTGAAGGTGCGAATGCTCGGCAATGATCGCCGGGCGGAGGTGTTCAACTTGACGAATGCCACCACCGAGGCGCAAACGGTGCCGTTTACCATTGATGGTATGCCGAACGGGACGGTACACGTCTATCAGGTGGAGTATGTCGATACACGTGAAAATCTTGCAGTTGCCGACGCATTGATGCCGCTGCAAGGAGAGAGAGGACAATATACGACCATTGTTCCGGCGGGCATGACAAGACAAATCTGGCTGTCATTTGATTCGACAACAGCCGCTGCCGGACGATATCAGGGGTGGATTCATCTGCCAAGTTTGGATCAGCAAGTGCCGCTGATGCTGGATATCGCCTCGGTGAGCTTGCCCAAACAATCCGCATTGGATGTAACGATGTGGGATAGCGTGTTTAACAAGGGTTACGCAATTACGCCGGAGAATCAGGCGGCCGTCAAGGTGGACCTCATCAACCATTGCATCAATGGTGTGTGGGGTACGCGCGATACCATACCATTACCGACACGAAGGGACTTCGACGACGCTGGAAACCTCATTGGAACCCTCAACTACGACAAGTGGGATGACTTCGTGAAATACTGGCCGGAGGCGCGATACTATTTCACCTTTGCGGCATACACGGATCTGAGTGACCTTTTCGCTGAAATGAAGCTCGGCACGCCGCAGTGTGACCACGCACTGGCGCAATGGGCGGCCGATTGGGCAAGGCATAATCGCCAACTCGGCCTTAAGACAGGACAAGCGGCAATCTGTTTTATTGATGAGCCGCGCACGGCGGCGGGATATCACGCTAGTTATCAGTTTATCAAGCCTTTCAGTACCGGGACCGATGAGATTCTCACCATGACGAATCCCTTGAATATCGATAATTCCGAGCGGCTGCAAGAAGCACGCCCATTGCTGGAAGCAGCGGACATTATCGTACCGCTGCGTACAGGTTATGAATCGGCCGACAAGATGGTGCAAACGGCTTACAGGCAACTACAGCGGCAGGGTAAGCGGCTTTGGTTCTATTCGTGTTCAGGACCGACGCGTCAATATGATCCGGCATATTATCGCATGCAGCCGTGGCACTGTTTCGCCGCCGATGCCACCGGACAAGGCTTCTGGTCCTATGATGATACAGGCGGGGCAGACAGTTGGAATCCTTATACGGCCGTCGGGCAAACTGCATATTCCCCGGGTTATATCTCGGCCGACAGTGTGCATACAAGCAAACACTGGGAGGCGATGCGCGAAGGCGTTTGCGACTATGGTTATCTGGTCCTTCTGGCCGCACGCGATGGCAATGCGGCAGCACGGAATGCGGCGCAATCTACAATTTCGGAATTGATTAAAACCTACGGCAACTATTATTTCATCGACTGGAAAGACTCAACGGCCATTGCCGAGGAATCGAGATTAACAATTCTCGATAGGCTAGCGCGATAGTTGGTTGAAATTGAGTAGGCGCTGAACTCCATTGATCGTAATATTCGACTACCATGAGTAATGATCCTCTTCGTTACCAAATGACCAATAAGCGAGTCCTTGTCACCGGATCTGACACGGGCATTGGGCGAGGTGTTGCTATCGAGTTTGCGCGTGCGGGAGCAGCGGTAGCATTTCATTACGCCCACCACATCAACGGCGCGACGGCTGCTGTTGATGCGATTCGCCGCAAGGGTGGCAAGGCTCAGGCGTTCCACGCTGATTTTAGTGATGTCGAGCAAGCGCAAAGGTTGGTAGATGAAGCCATCCAGTTTCTTGGCGGATTGGATGTGTTGGTGAACAATGCCGGCATCACGATGAACCTTCCGTTCGAAGAGGTCACTGCGCAGCAATTCGACACACTGTACAACGTCAATGTGCGCGGGATGTACTTCGTGACCCAGAGGGCTGTGCAGCCGATGATTGCCCAAAATACCGGCGGTACCGTGATTAATCTCACATCGGTTCACGCACTGGCTGGCATGACGGAACACACGGTCTACGCCGGTACCAAGGCAGCCATTATGGCCTTCACTCGGGTTCTCGCACTGGAACTGGCGCCCCGGAAGATACGTGTCAATGCCATCGCCCCAGGTTGGATCCTGGTGGAGAACCACTATGAGACGGTTGCAAACCTCGACACGGCGACAAGCGCAAAGACAATCCCGGCAGGATTTCTGGGCGATCCGCGTGATATCGCAAAACTGGCTCTTTTCCTAGCTTCCGATGATTCACGGTACATCGTCGGCCAGACGCTGGTTATCGATGGCGGACAATTGGCGATCATGCCCCTCAGTGGTGATTTCCGCCAGCCACGTACCGATCGATTCGGCAAGGGATATGTGCCCGGGTTGTAGGCCCCAGGCATTGCTTGCTGCAAGCTCGATCCATTGGGTATGCATGCGTGATTTCAACCGTTCGGCCTCCAAGTGGTTCCACGCTCTTTGGATCGCCCAGAACGTATCCCCGTAATTCTTGGTGTCCGCTCCATGAACTGACCTTCCCCACGTTTGGCGGACGCGGCATGCGAACAGGATAATGTTGTTCAAAAGAGTATGCCATATCGCAACGAGGAGGAAAATGAACATGGGCGCAATCAGTGGATTCATCGCATTGTGTTGGAACGACGTGCCATGGCGCGATGAAGCGAGAAAAGCGATGAAAGCAATTCGGACGTTGAGGGAAGCCACGGCGCGGGCGGCATCGGGTAGGAAGTCCGGTCTGATAACCCTGCCACAGGTGGGCCGGCAACGCCGGGGGGATAAAATCGTCGATGGCGGGCTGAAAAATGGAACCCGGGAGAAAAAGGTCCGGAAAGTCGAACTGAACTTCACAACGAATGATCCAAACTTATGGAAGTTTGACCCGAAACTATGGAAGTTCGACCTGAAACTATGGAAGTTTGACTCGAACTTATGGAGGTTCGACCCGAAACTATGGAAGTTTGATCCGAAACTATGGAGGTTCGACCCGAAACTATGGAAGTTTGATCCGAAACTATGGAGGTTCGACCCGAAACTATGGAAGTTTGACCTGAAACTATGGAAGTTCGACCCGTCCAGTGTCATTTTCGGATCGAAAATGTGGATGGGGCGGGGAGACTTCGTCATTTTTGATTTTTGATTATTGATTTTCGATTGCGTTCCACACCCTGAGCCGTGAAGCGAGTCGAATGGGCAATCGAAAATCGCAAATCCAAAATCATATGTGCCACCGAAACACGGAGTGATGTAGGGTCCGCCCGGCGGACCGTTTGTTGTCGCCGAATCCCTTTTGTCATCCATGGTCCGCGGGGCGGACCCTACGGTCTCTCCCACTCTTTCCCTTGCGGCCGATTCAACTGACAATACGATACGCAAGATGCCCAACGAACCGACACCCCCCCCTGTCTCCCCTGCCACTCCCGCATCCGATTCCCCCGCCACTGAATCCCCGACGCACGGCACCAGCGGGGCCGGGGTCAAAGAGACGATTGAGTCGATTTTGATCGCCTTTATCCTGGCCTTTGTCTTTCGGGCGTTTGTGGTGGAGGCGTTTGTCATTCCCACCGGGTCGATGGCCCCGACGCTGCTGGGGGCGCACATGCGATTCACCTGCGCGGATTGCGGGTGGCGGTTTGATGTCAATTACAACAGCCGATCGGTGGGTGAGGACATCGATATTCCCAATCATGTCCCATCGGTGCTGGTGAAGGAAGTGGAGAGCGATGCGTATGGTCGGCGGTCGCTGGTGCGGAAGGTGGTCCCCAAGACATTTACGATCACCTGCCCCAACTGCGGCCGGCGGGTGGCCAAACAGGATGAGGAGGATCCGGAAAATGATGCCACCAATCCGCCGGTTTTTTATGGGGATCGGATCTTGGTGCTGAAATATATTTATCTGCTGCACGAGCCTAGCCGCTGGGATGTGGTGGTTTTTAAGAGTCCGGATGATCCGAAGTATCAGATGAACTACATCAAAAGGCTCATCGGCAAGCCGGGAGAGCAGATTATGGTGCTCGATGGGGATGTGTATGCGCGGTCAGGTGATGATGCGCCGTTTGTGGTGCAGACCAAGCCGTATGGGGTGCAGCAGGCGTTGTGGCGGATTGTGTATGACAATGATTTTTTGCCGAGGGGGCTGGAACGTGAGGATGGATCGAATTGGAAACAACCCTGGGTGAAGGTGGATGCGGCCAGCGGCTGGAATCTCAATGGGCGGGTCTTTGATTTTGATGGAACAAATGGGGCGGATGGGGTGATTCGATTTGATTCGGCCGCCAATCCCAATGCCAACGCCCTGACCGACTGGGTGGCGTATGATGTGACGACGAATCAGCCCAATGATCATCCCAATACATACAACCCTCCCGCCCCGGCGCTCTGGAACGCCCATGTGAGCGATCTGAAGCTGGGGATGTATTACGCGAGGAAAGCAGGGGATGGGGCGCTGAAACTGGAATTGCGCAAGCTGGGGGAGACATTCACGGCCGAGATTCTTAAAGACAATGTCAAACTGATTCGCCGGTCGGCCGATGGCAAAGAGTTGGTGTTGCAGGAGAGGCCGTACCATTTTGTGGCCGGTCGGCCGGCCCATCTGGAATTCACCAATGTGGATTATCAGGTGACGTTGCGGATCGATGGGGAGGATTGGCTGCAAAGCACACCCGAGCAATATCACCCGGATATTCCGGCGTTGCTGGGGGCGTATCACGGCAATGAAAAACTTCCGCCGCCGGAGGTTCGCATCGAGGCGGAAAATCAGCAATGCGAGTTGTCGCACGTGGGGCTGTGGCGGGATGTCTATTATCTGAACCGGGGGAACCGCTCGGATGGGGAGCCGTTCTGGTCCAGCCCGGACAACCCGATCAAGCTGGGGGCCGATGAGTTTTTTGTGATGGGGGACAACGCGATCATCAGCGGCGATGCGCGGTATTGGTCAAACCCGATTGAGTTGCCCGATGAGAATTTGTCGGTGCGGGCGGGTCGGGTGCCGGGGCGGTTCATGCTGGGCAAGGCGGTCTTCGTCTATTGGCCGGCCGGTTATCGCCCGACGCCGCGGCTGCCGGGGATCATTCCCAATTTCGGGGACATGCGGTTCATTCATTGACGCGATTCAAAGCGGATGCGGACGCTGGCGGCATGGCCGTCGAGGCCTTCGGCATTGGCAAGTTGTTCGATGGCGGGGGCGTCGGCGGACAACCCCTCGGCTGAATATCGCTCGACACTGGCCCGTTTCATGAATTCATACACGCTGACGCCGCTGGAGAAACGCGCGGTGGTGTTGGTCGGCAGGCAGTGGCTTGGCCCGGCGACATAATCCCCCGCCGCCACCGGCGACCAGAGACCGACGAAGATGGCGCCGGCATGGCGGAGCCTTTGGACCACCGCATCATCATCGGCCGTCTGTATGTTGACATGCTCGGCGGCGAATCGGTTGGCCAGTGCGATCAGTTCATCCATCGAATCGCCGACGATGATGGCGCTGCGTACATCGAGCGCCTTGACGATGGCATCGGCGCGCTTTCGTTCGCGGGTTTGATGGGCGATTTGATTCAATACCAACTCCGCAAGATCAGTGGAATCGGTCAGGAGAAAACAGCTCCCCGGATCATGCTCAGCCTGTGCGATCAGGTCGGCGGCAATGAAATCCGCCCGCCCAGTGACATCGGCAATCGTGACAATCTCGCTGGGGCCTAAAAACCCATCGATACCGACGCATCCGGCCAGCGCCCGCTTGGCGAGTTGAACATAGGCATTGCCCGGCCCGACGATCTTGTCGACCGCTGGAATCGTGGATGTGCCAAAGGCCATCGCCCCGATCGCCGCGGCCCCGCCGGCACGGAAAACATCCTTTAATCCCAGTTCATGACAGGCAGCCAATACCAGGTCGGATCGGCCAAATCGACTCGGTGGCGTGCAGACGACGATCTTTTCCACCCCCGCCACCTGTGCCGGGACGGCCAGCATGATCAGGCTCGATGGATACGAAGCCTTGCCGCCGGGAAAATAAAGCCCCGCGCTCTCCAACGGAGTAAACCGCAATCCCAGTTCCACCCCCGGCCGGTGCAACGGGTGCGGATCAGTGGGCCGGATGTGCTGCTGATACTCCCTAACCTGTGCGATGGATCGCCGCAGTGCGGATAACAGCTCAGGTGGCACACGACCGGCCGCCTCCTTCATCTCATCGGGCCGGACGCGAATTTCATTGGCGGTAAAATTCGGATCGTCAAACCGGCGCGAAATCTCCACCAGCGCCTCATCCCCGCGCTTGGCCACATCGGCCAAAATCCCCTGCACGGCGGCCGCATCCTGCCCACGGCGGCCTTGGCCCAACGCCAGTTCGGCCGCATCCAAACGCAACTGGCGCAGCAGCTTTTCGACGCGCTGTCGGTCGGCATCCTGACTTAATTTCAACACCGGAATCATGCCCCCACCTTAATCGCCAAAAGGGCAAAATCAAAGGCACAGGCCCGAGAGAGCCTGTGCCTTTTTCAGGTCATTCAAATGGTCCGTCGATCAACCTGCCTTGGCCGGATAGAACTTGCGTTCTTCGGGCATGGCATTGGTCACGGCCGGATGCGGAATGGTCGGGACATCGGCACGCGGATGGGCCGAATCGTACACTTCCTTCATCCGGCTGGTGGTCAGATGCGTATAAATCTGTGTCGTGCTGAGGCTTTGGTGGCCCAGCAATTCCTGCACGCTGCGCAAATCCGCGCCGTTGTTCAGCAGGTGCGTCGCGAAGCTGTGCCGCAATGTGTGTGGGCTGATCCCAGGGTCAAGTCCGGCGGCCGTCAGATATTTGTCCAGTTTGCGGCGAACCGATCGCGTACTCAGCGGACCACCATGTTTGTTCAGGAAGACGCGGTTGGCATGTGTCCCCTGCGAACGGATATCGGTGGCGCGAATTTCAAAATAGCGTTGCATCGCCTTGATTGCCTGACTGCCGATGGGCGTCAACCGATCCTTTCGACCCTTGCCGCGCACACGCAAAATCCCTTCCTGAAGATCGATGTCCGACATCTCCAGTTCCACCAGCTCGCTGACGCGGATGCCGGAGGAATACAGCACCTCGAGCATCGCCTTGTCGCGCGCCGACAGCAGGTCGCCGTCGCCGGGCGCATCCAGCAGCTTCTGCACCTGCTCCAGTTCCAGACACTTGGGCAGACGTTTTTCCTGCTTGGGTGTGCGAATGGTGGAAAGCGGATTGAGGCTGACGATCCCCCGCCGGATCAGAAACTTGTAAAAGCTCCGCAGCGTCGCCAGTTTTCGGGCGGTGGTGCTCTTGGTGTAATTCTGGGCGTACAGATAGGCCAGGAATTCACGAATCGCCAGCGACTCGCATTCCCTGAGCTTGCCATCCAGCTCTGTCAATGACATCGCCCCGGCATCGGCATTGGCGTGCGCCTGTCCGATCTCGCCGGCCAGGAATTGCCCGAACTGGAGCAGGTCAGCGCCGTAACTTTTGACGGTGTAGTCGCTGAAGTGCTTTTCCAGCCTCAGGTAATCCAGGAATTGCGATACCAGGGGTGAAAAGTTTTTAGTCGATGACGCGGGAGAGATCGGCTGTGCCGTTGCGCTGTTCATATATACCGGTCGTGGCGCGAAAACCCAATCCAGGGAAAATTGCCACTCGACCGGCGGTCCGGGTGGCCCATCGTGAGATGCTCCGCATCACACGCTCGGCAATTGTCATTGGTTATCCAAGCGAGTCAGGCCCATCCGCATCGCCCTGCCGTCCGGTGGTCAAAACGGGCGGCGGCGTCGGTCAGCGGCCGGCTTGGCTCACTCCGATAACCTCATGCTGCTTTTTTCGGCAAAAAGGTCTTTAATTCTTTTGCCAAATGCTCGCCAAGCTGGTGCGACAGCACCGCGGCGTCAAACCAATCGAACGAAAGGTCACGCCGATTGACCATTTCCACCAAGGCGTCCAGCACCTTGGATTCCTGGCCAACCTCGTAACGAAAGCAAAAATGCTGTTGGCCCTTCATCAGGCTCAGCGTCTTCATGGCGGACATCGACATACTCCCTGCGACGACCATCGGCCGTACGCAACCCAAAATAACCACCCACCCCATGTCCCATTCCCCGCCGCGGCCCAATCTCACCTTCTCAATCGCGGCGAATCGAGCAGGCCATTTATCATCGTCCAATAAGCGAACCCACAATAGCGGTCCATGCTCACCAAATATTCATTGGCCCCATACGGCCCGGCCGGATCGTTGCGCCCCTGGGCATAATCCATGAGCTGCTGCCGGACCGTCCCATTGGCCGCGTCAAACATTCCAACCACCTGCACAAATGACCCATTGGTCGGCAAAACCTCATTGGGAGGCGGCGAGGCCCGCCTGGCCAGCTCCCGCGGATCAATCTCCCCTGTCTGCACCGCCCCACCCTTGAGAAACAACTGCAACGCCACGCCAAATTTCGGCGGGTTATAAGGGTCATACGCCGTCACCGTCGGCACCAGCAACGCATCGCAACCCAAATACTGACAGACCAAATCGGCCTGTTCCTGCGATTGCACATTCTCAATCCGAAGACTGACGTACACCTCCACCACGCGATTCACCGGCACCACCGTCAATCCATGCACCTGCTGGAGCTGCTGGTACACAAGATCGGCCTGAATCAACGGATCCACCTTCTGCCCGCTGAGATTCACCGCCGGCGCGATTGCCCAAACCTGCGGCCTGGAACCGGGCAGCGAAAGCTGAGCCTCCGTGCCATACGGCTTTTCATGCTGACATCCCGCCAGAAAGGCCGCCAGCACCACCAAGCCAATCCCAATACCACAATATGATCGCATCCGCTTCATCCTTGAAGCTGTAAACCTTTATTTAATAAAGGTTTAATGTCCAATTTCACGAGTATCCACTGACGATTCCGCCGACTTTTCTGACGGTTTATTGTCAGGTGTATTTGCCTTTGCCGTCATCGTTTGCGGCACCTCAGCACGGGCGGACCAGACACATTCGTTGCCGCCCCGGTCGCTGATAAAATAAACCCGATTATCTACCGCCCAATACGGCGTCAGGTTCGTCCCTGTACCATCGGTCAATCGACGTCGATTGGTTCCATCCGCGTTCACAATCCATATGTCCTGTTGTGAACCGGATTTATCACCAAACGTCGGCTCGGCGATAGTGGCAAATGTCAGGCAACGGCCATCGGGACTCCATGAAGGACTCACCACGGCCGCCCTGCTGCTGACAGTTACTTCTGTCACCCGCCGGGCCTCTCCATCAATTAAATCCAAAGTCCAAATGCTGAACCAGCGCGATCCACGCTGTCTTGCCCGCTGAAAAGCGATGCGGTCCACTTTTTTATCAGGAGACCAGGTTGGGAAAAGCCCATACCCGATCATTCTTCGCTCGCCGCCATTGAGATTGACAGTCCACAGTTCCCACTGGTCGCTTCGGCCGCCGATGCTGCAATAGACCATTCGGCTGCCATCCGGGCTGAAACTGGGGTGCATATCCTGCATCGGGCCGTTGGTGATCTGAACAACATTTCGCCCATCGATGTCCATCAGATAAATGTCCCAATTCCCGCTGCGGGTGGAACAAAAGGCGACCTGTTTCCCATCGGGGCTGATCGCCGGGAAGGCGTCTTCGGCATCATCGCCGGTCAATTGCGTGACGGCCGTGCCATCGACCCGTTGGAGATAAATTTTGGCTTTCTCGCTATGTCGGGTGCTGGCAAAGACCATGAACTGGCCAGTGGGATCAACACTGACGGCGCTGTCATAACCTTCGGAGGTATAGGTATGCTGCTGGACGTTCGCCTCGCCAACGGTCTTGGTCGGCGGGCGGGGTTGGCCGTCAAATTCGCCAAAGACATTGATGCTCGGCGCGGGTGCTTGCGCGGCCGTATCGTTGTCGAACATCAGATCAATCGGCCGGGCCGATGGATTGGCCGACGCCACGGCCGAAGGATCAGCAGCGGGCGCGGCCCCCAATGCCGGCGGCTGATCCTGGGACATGCCCAGCCACCGTCCCATTGTCGAACAGCCGGCGGTCGTCATCAGCATCAAAGCCGCACCACCCATCCAAAGGGTATTCCGATTCAATAATTTCACCAACATCATGCGCCTCACTTACTGGGCATTCTCCCACAATCCCCTATCGCCGGTATCGGCCGGTTTTGGGGGGCAGGTAAGCCCAAGCGGTCGCATGAAGCCACTGGAATTGGTTATCGGACGTAATGCGCGATCAACTTGAGTCAACCGCGCGTTCTGCGTCGTTGAAAAGACCACAACAGATACAAACTGACTCGAATTACCCGCCATGTCGCTTGACACCTACCACCATCCGCCTAGAATTCAGGCATAAGATCGCGGGGTAGAGCAGCCTGGTAGCTCGTCGGGCTCATAACCCGGAGGTCGGAGGTTCGAATCCTCCCCCCGCTA
>JADLBV010000059.1 GCA_020847545.1 Phycisphaerales bacterium | reverse complement strand
TTCTGGGCATCCGTGACGGTGGGGGTTCCGTCGATGATCTTGGCGTAGTTGGAAGCCAACGTCACGATTTGAACACGGGCCGCGTTCTTGGCGGCGATGTTGGATCGCGTCCGGGTCTGCGGATTGATGGCGGTCTCGTAGGCCGCGGTCCACATGGTATTCATCGCCGCATACATGGTGGCCTGCGGCGGGGTCAATCCGTAGGTGGATGGCGCGCCGCTGATGATCAGTGAAAAATTCGTCGAGCCGGCATACAGTTCGGCATCAGTGCCGGTGAAAAAACTTTTGCTCATATAACATCTCCCTTGTAAATGTGACTGTTTCTTGAATTGGATGCGATCCGCCGGCCGCCCCATCCGCTGACTGCCCGGCAGCGCCATTTCGCCGCCGGCGGGAAGGGAAAATCTTCGCCGCAAACCGCCGCCCGGAACGATCCGGGTTTCCGTTTACATTCATCGTTCAGGGAATGGGGGACTGAAGGGGGAAATGAAAAAATAAAATTTATTTTTTTGTTGAAGTCAAAATGTCCGCGGTTATCATTTGTTGACACATAGTCATTCTCCCATTCATTCGGGGAAAGGGGTTTTGGTAATGAACGCTTCATGCTACGCAATATTGGCCTTCATCCGACCAATCAGATCGCTCTCGGTCACTTGTCACATTTTGAATGCCGCTTCATCGGATGGATGATCCAACTCCATTGGGCATTTTCTGTTGAACGGGTTTGTTGAAATGATGGGGTTGCATTGCATCAGGTTGGATGCGATGAGGAATTGACATTCCGCCCATCCAATTCAACTCACTCGGGGAATCAGGAACTGGCATGTGAGTTGTCGGCCAGTAACAATTCGTTGGTCCAAGAACAATCTGTCGCACGTCCAGGGAGGTCCAGATGAAACATCGAGCTGCATCATCGCGGCAATCAACCCGAGCAAACAACCCAATCGCGCGGGCCGCCGGGGCGACCGTGGAGGCGTTGGAACAGCGGGTGATGCTGTCGATGACGCCGGTGATCAGCACGATCAGCGACTCGGTGATGCTGGGGACGGCCATTCATGTCGATGCGATTGGCTCCAACTTTGACGGCCAATCGCCGCAGAATCCCGACATTCAGTGGGATTTTGGCGACACCGATGCATCCGGCCGCGACCAAAACCACAATCGCATGCGAGGCTTCAATGCCGCCCATCTTTATACGGCCGCCGGCACCTATACCATCGCCCTGTCCATTACCGACCCCATGGGCAACACCACCCAGGCCACGCGCCAGATCACCATCACCCCCGATACCCGCACCATCCTGACGATCAACAGCCAAAGCCAGCTTGATGCCATCAATGGCGTCGCCGGCAACACCCGCGTCGAGTTTGTCGGCGCTGCCTTTGCGTTCAACCACTCCATCAGCCTTGGGAGCAACGTGGTGCTCACCAGTGCCAATGCCAATGGGGAGCGGACCAAATTGAACGCCATCGATGGGTTGTATGAGTTCTTCACCGTCAATGGCAGCAACGTCACCATCGGCGACCTGTCGTTGGACACCCCCTCGCGCGCCGGCGTCAGCGGCAGCGCCGGCACGGCGATGGGGTTTGAAGCCTCCAGCCAGCGGCAGAATATCACGCTGGAAAACTGCGAACTGCTGAACCTCAATCACGTCTTCGTCGGCAATTCCAAACCCAATGGCGTGCTGTTTCAGGATAACATCGCCCCGGTGGTCGGGGGGCTGCGCGGCCACTTCGCATGGGCGGAAGGGTCGCGCTGGACCTATCTCGGCAACACCACCGCCAGCAACAGCCAGAGCATCATCACGACCACCACCAACATCAATTTGGTCAACATCTCCGACAACAGCTTCAGTCGATCCTCCAGCGGCGGCCTGAGCCTGGGGGCCGGGCCGGAATATGTCTACATCGGCGGCAACAGCTTCAACCGGGCCAAGACGGACTCCAGCGGCACCTGGACGGGTGTGATCGTGGACAAGGCGCAGTATATCCGCTTTGAACGCAACGATGTCACGCAGGCGGACATCATCGTCCGGGCCGGCACCGCGCACACGATTTTCACCAACAACACCTTCAACTATGAGGGCAATTTCTACGCCGCCTTCCAGTTCAACCTGGGTTACGATGCGGCCAAGGGGTTGACCGTTGAGGATGTGGTCGTCTCCCACAACACCCTTCGGCCCAATGCCCACAACATGGCCGGGTTCATGGTCCACAACCCGCCTTCGGGGCTGACGATCGAAGACAATCTGTACGATGCCACGGGGATGAGCGTCGGGGTTGAGCAGCGGTCGGGGATGTATACCAAGGTGTCCCTCTCCTCGCTGACGGTCCGGAACAACGCCTGGGTGCTTCCCAGTGCGAACTACAGCGGGAATTATCAATACAACAACTGGAGCTGGAAAACCCCCTCGCAGTGGTCGGCGTTGGTCCCCGGCGACACGTTTTATGATTCTTATACGGCCGCCGTCGCGGGGGGTGCGGGCGCGCCGGCCAAGCCGACGATCGGTGGCGCGGCCAGCATTGATGAAGGGTTGTATTACACATTGTCGCTGAATCCCGG
>JADLBV010000058.1 GCA_020847545.1 Phycisphaerales bacterium | reverse complement strand
GGGCCGTATCGCCGAATTCGAGGAAAAACCCCCACCCTAACCCTCCCCCGGAGTACCGGGGGAGGGGATAAAGAGGCTCTGCGGGCCTTATGAATACCGCTAATAATATAAATGCGATTGCCCTGTGCTGATCTCTATCCAAGCATAGTTTCATATTAAATCTAGTTCTGCAATCCGACAAAAATACTCGAAACGCCTGAATTTTCGCGTATAAGGTAGGTTCGTTGATTCCGTCAACCCCATACGCAAGGAGGCGTTTCGAGAAGAAATGAACGGGGACGCGGATAGTGGAATCGTAGCGTTCCGTTGAAAATGACGCGCCATGGGCTAACGAAGCGGGATGAAGGCAATAGCTGCATCCCCGTCTCTCCATCAAGTTCCAGATTTTTGCTTTGACTGACCTTATTTGCCTCTGGTATAATCCCTCAAACAGTCGGATATCGCCATTTGTGGGAGCTTAATTCGCTCTTTTCCGTTTCGAATTAATTTCGTTGGAGGGTTTGCATGAAACGCGAGTTACTTCACCGCGCGTGCATGGCTGGCGCCATGGCAATCTTCGCCCGTTCCTCTTTGGCGTCAACAACAGTATATCTTCAAACCGATACCGCTGGCCCCACGGAGGGAAATCGGTTTGTCGCCATGGTGGATGGGGAATTGCACCGCCCTCCGGTCGCGACGCTTGCCTTGGGCGCTGGATCGGCCGGAAATCACTTCACAACGCTGGAAGTAAACACTGGGGAGTCGTTTGATTTTTACGCAATTTTCGGGCGTACCTCCGATGGCGGGGTGTATGTGTCGTTCTCCGATCCATCGGTGGCGCAGGGGTATTCATTCGAATCGGTGTTTCCGGGATTCAACGAAACGGAATTGGCAAATCAGTTGTTGAACAACGGGCCATTGGTCGATTCGTTTGCCAGCCAGCTTTCATCCATGAGTGCCGTCACAAAATCCATTGGGCAGTCCGCCAGCGCCATGCGCTTCAGCGATGGGGCGCCCTTCGGCACGGTACTGGCGAGCTTCAGCCCCATTCCCGAACCTGGTTCTGCAATGGTGGCAGGAATCATTGCCTCCGCCGCGCTGATGCGCCGAAGCCGTCGATCGCCATGAACACTTCTGATCCCGCGGCACGGTTTGAACGCACGAAATGCGCCTGCCGATTGTGCGCAATCAGTTGCGAGCATCTCCCTGGCGCGCTCTCGCCTGCGGATGTGGGGCGCATTGCCACACACCTCGGTTATGCCACCATCGAAAGCTTCGCCGATGAATGTCTGCTGCGCAGCGAGGGGGCAACGCTTCAGATGCGCGACGGGCGAATGGTGTCGCTTCCCACACTCGTACCCGCGACACGCGAGAACGGCGCCTGCCGGTTTCATGTGGATGGCAAGTGTGACATCCACGCGGTCTCCCCCTTTGGGTGTTCGCATATCGATGCACACATGCCGGATTCGGAATTCCGTCGACGGAGCGATGCGCTGCACGAGTCGCTGCTTGACGATTTCGAGCAAAACGGCGCTTACACCCGACTCTGCGCCCACCTGGAAGCAACAGGCCGCGCTGCGCTACCCCGCGCCACGAGGCAATATCGACTTGCCAAGGCAATGCGGAAAGAGTTTGGCGGAAAGAAAAAATGAACGGGGGCGCAGCCTGTGGGTTCGTAGTGTTGTGTTCGTTGTAAAGAAACCCTCTCCCCAGCCCTCTCCCTGAGTACAGAGAGGGGGAGTATGCATCAAAGCAGGAAATATCGCACCGCGAAGACGCCGGCGGTGTAAATCGCGGCCAGGACGATCATTCCCGTGTAAATGTGAAGACGGCGACTGCTGGTGACAGGCTCCGCCTGTATGAAGGTATTCACGGCAGGACTCCAACAAACCGGTACAACTCGAACGCCATATTATTGTGCCACAAGAAAAATCTTCTGACAAAGGGGGAAATCCCGAAAATTATTTGTTCAGGCCTCCGCGCCATGCCGGATAATCCATTTAATCCGACCGCGCGGTGTCCATGTTCGATTATCAGCAAATTTCATTCCCGCAATGCCACTCATCTGCCCAATATTTTTTCGGCAATCAAAGTCCCCAACTCAACTGTAATCGCTAAAATGATTGATGGATGATGTTGTACGCACTGCACTTATTGATCGTTGCGATTTATGTCGTATTGCCATTGCTGGCGGTTGGAGTGTTGCTTCGGCCGGCGGAGTCAGCGGTACGCCAACGTCGGCTGGCGGGGTTGATCCTGACGGCGGTGGCGGGGCTGGCGCTGGGCGGTACGTTGGCGGTGGTGTATGCCATCGGCGTGGGGGGTCGGCCGCGAATCGCGCAACTCCTTTTGACAGGATATTTTGGGATTTCCCTGCTCCTGTTGCTTCGATTTTATGATGTGCTCTTGAAGTGGCTGGGCAACCTGCTCGTTGCTCCTCTCAAGCCTGGTGTGGTGCGAAAGTTGGTGGGGGGGTTGATGATGTGCGGGCGGTTGGTGCTGCTCTTTGGGTTGGGGTTGCCCTATCTGCTCTCCACGGTATTGGTTTACCGTCCCAAGACCGCTCATCTGGGCAATCCAAACACGGAACTGAACGCCGCCTACGAAACGGCCAATTTTTCCTCAACCGATGGCATCGGGTTGGTTGGGTGGTGGATTCCATCCGATCCTCCACCACACAATGTCCAGAAAATCGATTCGGAATGGGGAAGGCGAACGGTTTTGATCTGTCCGGGGATGACCGATACCAAATCAACGCAAGTCCTTATGGCAGGACAGTTTGTGCCGTATGGGTACAACGTGCTGATTTTTGATTTTCGCGCCCACGGCGACAGCGCCGGGCAACTGACCAGTTTTGGCGATAAGGAACGTCGGGATGTTCTGGGTGCGGTGCGGTGGGTTCGACAGCACCATCCTGACCAATCGGCACGACTTTTTGGCGTGGGATTGAACACCGGCGCGGCCGCGTTGATCGGAGCGGCGGCCGACCCCAGCCCGGAAGGACAGGCGTTGGACGCCATCGCGGTGGATGGAATTTTCAGGGATTTTGATCGTTGGTCGGATCGGGTGGTCGGACGGTATTTTCCACCGCCGCTGAGTTGGTTGTTGCAGCAGTTTGGCGCGCGCATCGCAGGGGTGCAGGTTGGAGCGGATCTGGTTCGTTTTTCGCCGGGGAAGTTGAATGAAGCGATCTGGCCCCGGCCGGTCATGGTCATTCAGACGGCCCGCGACGCTGTGGTTCCGTTTGATCTGGGGCGACGTTTTTTTGATCTGGCGCCGCAACCCAAACAGGGATTGTTTCTGGATCGATATGATGAAGACCGCATCTCGCATAACCCCCGTGTGGGACAGGAGATTCGTCAATTTTTCCAAACCGCGCGGCCGATGCCGGTGATCTGATTTTTATGTCGCATACCCTTCTGGATTGGCTGTTGCGACAATACCCCACCGCCAAGCGGCAAACGCTTCGGCGGATGGTGTCGGATGGACGGGTGAGGATCAATGACAAACCGGCCAAATCATTAAAACAGCCAGTTGAAGGAAAGGATCGAATCATCGTCCGGCCAACCCAATCCAAGCCGGTGGTTCACGCAAATCTCAAGCCTTTGCGGCTGATTTACGAAGATGATGATGTGTTGGTGGTGGATAAACCCGCCGGGTTGTTGACCAGCACGGTCGCCCGTGAGAAACGCCCAACGGCGCTGGCAATCGTGCGGGCGTATGTTCGCGATCACGCGCCCAAGGCGCGGGTTGGGTTGATCCATCGGTTGGATCGGGATGCGTCGGGATTGCTGGTTTTTTCCAAATCAGCACTGGCGTATGAGTCGCTCAAGAGCCAGTTTTATCATCGCACCGCGGGAAGGGTCTATCTGGCGATCACCGCCAACCAGCCACAACCGACACAGGGGACGATTGAGTCAAATCTTGTGGAATGGGCCGATGGTACGGTGCATAGCACGAAACAAGCCGGGAAAGGGGAGTCGGCGGTCACGCATTATGAGCTGTTTGACCAGCGGCGGGATCGATATTTGTTGCGAATCACGTTGCAAACCGGCCGAAAGCATCAGATTCGGGCACATTTGTGCGAGCGTGGGTGGCCCATTGTTGGGGATCGGCTTTATGGCGGGATTGAGGCACCGAGATTGATGCTGGCGGCGGTGGAATTGAGCTTCGATTCCGTGCGAGACGGAAAGCGGATGAAATTTCAGATCGACTCTCCGCTGCCTTTTTGAGTCAATAATGTGATGATTTGCGGGATCAGATCGTCATTGGCTGGTGGAAATTGATATTCGGGCAGATCAACAGGATTGATCCATCGGAAGTCGGCACAGGCAAGAGGTTGGGGTTCGCCCGATTCGAGTTGACAGATAAATGGATATAGCCGGACATGCGCGTGGGAATAGGTGTGTTCGATGCACGGCAGCGATTGGATCGGTTTGACGACGATGGCGAGTTCTTCTTGTAATTCGCGTTGGAGACACTGTTGGAGGGTCTCGTTTTCATTTCGTTTGCCGCCGGGAAATTCCCAATAGCCGGCCAATGGTCCATCCGGGCGACGCTGACAGATCAGCAGTCGATTTTCATGGTGAATAATGGCGATGGCGACATCAACAATTTTCATTTTTGACCCAAATTGGCGAGCCGAGTGTAACGCCCAGTTAAACAGGGAAAAAGATACCGGCTGGCCGATAACATTTTCCGGCCTAAAATGGAGCAAAAACATGCTGTTGGCAACCTGTTGAAAAATCTGTAAGTATTTGTAATATAATGGTTTATGTCTGACAAAGATTTTCTTTTCGCGTCATAAGTGTTGGTTGACAGCGGGGGTGGGTAAGGGTATAGTTTTGGCCGTTGCGTGGCTCTTTATTTGTAGTGCTCGCAAACACGGAACAAGCGGCTTCACAGCCGTGGCGCACTTCCGGAGGTGGACAGGAGCCACCCCTCCGGAAGTTTTTTTATCCACACCACCGTAGAATCACGCCCAATGAACCAGATGAACCGTCAGCAGGTCCAGGGGACCGTGCTGGAGAATCGACAACTTTGCCGTGAACATTATCGGTTGGTGTTGGGCGTGGAGAAATTCGCGCCGACCGAGCCGGGGCAGTTTGTGCAGGTGTCGTGTCGGCCGACCGAACCGAAGGGGGAATTCCCCGTCGAGTTGCAATGGGATCAAGCGGGTGGTCCGAAGGTGTGTGGGGAGGAATTGGCCGGGCGCATGGCGCTATTGCGTCGGCCATTTTCGTTGGCCGGGCGAAAGCAGACGGCCAACGGGGTGGAACTGCACCTGATTCATCGCGTGGTGGGAGTGGGGACTCAATGGTTGAGCGATTTGAAAGTTGGCGATCAGGTGGGGGTGTTGGGGCCGTTGGGAAATCGATTTGAATTGCCCGCTCCGGATGGGATGGCGATTTTGGTGGGGGGTGGGGTGGGGATTCCGCCCATGTTGTATTTGGCCGAACGGTTGGCCGGGCGCCGGGCGGTGGCGTTTTGCGGGGCATTGAGCCGGGATTTATTGCCGATGACCCTGTTGGAGGGTGGGAAGGCCGGCCGGGAGGATGCCATTGAGCCATTGCGGAACGTCGAGGAGTTCAGCCGGCATGGTATTCCGTCCATCATCAGCACAGATGATGGGTCGTTCGGGTTTCGCGGGTTTGTGACACAGGCGTTGGAACGATATCTGGATGCGAATGTACAAGCGGCCGGCCGGGCGGTGATTTACACCTGCGGGCCGGAAGGGATGATGAAACGAGTGGCGGAGATCGCCGCGAGCCGGGGGATCGAATGTCAGGTGGCGGTGGAACGGGCGATGGCGTGCGGGATGGGGACGTGTCAAAGTTGCGTGATTCGAGTCCGCAAACCCGATCCTGCCAAACCTCCGATGGCGGGCAGGGATTGGTGTTATCGATTGGCCTGCACGGATGGGCCGGTGTTCAAAGGGTCTGATCTTTTGTGGTGAGGCGAACGTGGCGGATTTATCAACCAACCTGGCGGGATGGAAACTGTCGAACCCGACGATGACCTGTTCGGGGACGTGCGGGTATGCGTTTGAATATGCGGATTTCGTGGATTTGTCGAAACTGGGGGCGTTTGTCACCAAGTCGATCACGCGCGAAGAACGGCCGGGCAATGAACCGGCCCGCATCGTGGAGACCCGCGCGGGGATGCTCAATGCGATCGGGCTGGCGAACGTCGGGCTGGATCGGTTTCTGGCGGAAAAAGTGCCGTTGCTAAAGAAGATGCCCTGTCCGGTGGCGGTGAATGTGGCGGGGCATTCATTTGAGGATTATGTCGAGACCTGTGCCGCGATGAATGGCCTGTCGTGCGTGGCGGCGGTGGAATTGAATGTCTCTTGCCCCAATGTCAAGGATGGATTGACGTTTGGAACGCACCCGCCGCGACTCAAAGAGCTGACCGGTCAGGTTAAAAAGGTACTGCCGGACAAGAAATTGATCGTGAAACTGTCCCCGAATGTCGAGGATATTACCGCGACCGCCCGCGCGGCTGTGGAGGGTGGGGCGGACATCCTGTCGCTGGTGAACACATTCACGGCCATGGCGGTGGACATTCATAAACGCCGACCACGATTGGCCAATGTGACGGGGGGGCTGTCCGGGCCGGCGATCAAGCCGATCGCGGTGCATCTGGTCAGCCGGGTCTATCGGGGCGTGGCGAAGAGCGCCGGTGTGCCGATCATCGGGATGGGTGGGATTCAGTATTGGCAGGATGCGGTGGAATTCATATTGGCCGGGGCGAGCGCCGTGGCGGTGGGAACGGCGCTGTTTGTCGATCCGGCGACGCCGGTGCGGATTTGCGAGGGGTTGGAGCAATATCTGGACAAATACAAGATTGGCCGATTGACGGACCTGGTGGGTGCGCTGGAATTGCCGGGGGATGAGCCGCGTCAATCGCCTTATCAATAAACCCGTCAATCAATGTGTGGGCACGCCGATGCCGCGTAGTTGTCGATCCAGTGGGCGGTCGGAAGGGGGTGGTTCGGGGTTTGGGTTGGATGGCTGGGGGGCCGGTGCGTTGTTGACGGCCTGTTGGGGGAGTGTGATTTGCTGGCCATTGCGGACGACGATCAGTTGTTGTTGGCGTTGATATGACTCGTAGACCATATCCTTGGCCATGGAGGGATCGGAGAAGTCACGCACCTGCATGGGGCCGACCTGGATGATGGAATCGTTGCGTTTGAGGCCGTAATAACGGGCCATCGGGCCGTCGGCGACGATGTCGGTGACGAGGATGCTATTGAGCCTGCCGCCGCTGGTTTGAGGGTCCAAGGTGATCGAATCCTGTACGCGCATGCCGGAGGCGTCGCGGCCGGCGAGTTGTTCGGCCTGGTGGCGGGCTTTCTCACCCTGTTCCACCACCTGTTTGGTGTGTTCCAACCCGCCGCCGGGGCCGAGGAAATAGACTAAAACGCCGATGGCGATGAGAATGCCGACCAGTCCGAAGATCGCTCGCATAAATGAATCCTTGTAAAGCCAAGCCCAATCATGCCCAATTATGCCGTCATCGCTGGCGGGACGCCATGACAATATATCTTTTGTCCGGTTCATTCTTACCGTACGGCGGGCGTTTCGGTTGGCCGATTCCGCCGTTATAACAGGGGCGATGTCGCAGGTGGAATTATTGTTTTTGGGCACGGGAACCAGCGCGGGCGTGCCGATGATCGGGTGTTATTGCGAGGTTTGCACCAGCGCCGACCCGCATGACCGGCGGATGAGGCCGTCGGTGGTGATCTCGTACAACGGGACGCGCGTGCTGGTGGATACGACGCCGGAGTTGCGGCTGCAATGTGTCGCCCATCATGTGGACATGGTGGATGCGGTGGTGTTTACCCACGCGCACGCCGATCACATCATGGGGTTGGACGATGTGCGGCGGTTCAATGCGTTGCGCAAGGGGCCGCTGGATGTCTGGGCGGACGCGACGACGCACAAGACGGTGCAGGGGAGTTTTTCGTATGCTTTTCGAGAGCCGACGCCGGAGCAGAAGGTTTTTCGGCCGCATTTACAGGCAAAATGGATCGAGGGGCCGTTTGAGATCGCGGGGATGACCTGGCGGCCGGTGCCGTTGTTTCATGGACAAATGCCGGTGCTGGGGTTTCGTGTGGGGAATCTGGCCTATTGCACGGATGTGAGCGAAATTCCGGAATCATCTTATGCGATGCTGGAGGGGTTGGACGTGCTGGTGCTCGATGCGCTGCAATACAAGCGGCACACGACCCATTTCAGCGTTGAGGAGGCGATTGAGGCGGCGGGGCGGATCAAGGCCAAAACGACGTTGTTCACGCACATCGCCCATGCGCTGGGGCATGAGAAGACCAACGCACAGCTTCCGGCGTCGATGCAACTGGCATTTGACGGCCAGCGCGTGGTGGCACGGGGGACATAATGAGCCGATATCGCGCGATCGCGGAATATTACGATGCCGAATACGCCGACAGCGCGATGTTGAAGGAGGATGTGCCGTTTTTTCTGGGGCATCTGCCAGGCAAAAGGCAGCAGGTGTTGGAATTGGCGGCCGGGACCGGTCGGGCGTCGATCCCGATCGCGCAGGCGGGGCATCGTGTGGTGGGGGTGGATGTGGATCGGTCGATGCTGAGCATCTGCAAACGCAAATGTGATGCGGTGGGGTTGGGAGCATCCAAGGTGGAACTGATTCGGCGGGATATTTTGAAGCTGGATTTGGGCCGGCGGTTTGATTGGGTCTGTCTGTTTTTCAATACCTTCTTGAATTTCACGACCCTTGAACGACAGTATGCCCTTTTGCGGGTGGTTGGAAAGCATCTCAAACCGCGCGGGCGGTTTTGGATCGATATTTTTCAGCCCGATTTGCATTTGTTGGCGCGGGAGCGATCAGTTGATTTGGCCCCGACGATATTTTACGTTCCCGCATTGGATCGAACGGTGATGAGGACGACCGAAATTCAGAGCAATCCCACCCGCCAGTCGCAGAATGTGATCTTTCATTACCGGTGGATTGACCAGGCGGGCCACGAGCGACATGAGGAGACCCGGTTTGAATTGACATACGTTTTTCCGCGTGAATTGCGGATATTATTGGAACGCAACGGGTTGAAGATCGAGCGGTTGTACGGCGACTATGATGGCTCAAAATTATCGGCCGACTCGCCGAGGATGATCGCGCTGTGCGCGCTGGCGTAAAAATGGTTTTTACATGGTTTTTGGTGTCCGGCCGCATAGAATCAATTGGCCGCCAATGCGGATGATGTTCCGTCAACCGAGAGATTTTTAATGAGTGAATCGACCGCTGAGAAGCGAGAGCCGGCAACCACCGCCCCCGTTGTGCGGCAGATGGTGAGTTTCGCGTTTTACAAGCTGGACCCGGTGTTCCGCCGGCTCAGTGCCGCGGAGAAGGAGACGGCCCGCCAGGAATTTGCAACATTGTTTGCCCAGCCGTCAGAGGGGGTCATCACCCTGTCCTACAGCACCGTGGGGTTGAAGTCGGAGTGTGATTTTCTGATTTGGCGGATCGGGTCGGGGATGGAATCGTTTCAGTCGCAGGCACAGGCGATCAACCACTCGAAACTGGGGGCGTATCTGTCCACGCCCTGGTCATTTTTGTCGATGACCAAGCGCAGCACATACCTTGACCCGCTTGATCCCTTCCATACGGCCGAAAGCCGCACGCACCTGATCCCCGGCCGGCGCAAATATCTGTTTGTGTATCCCTTCGTCAAAACGCGCGAGTGGTATTTGATGCCGCTGGAACGCCGCCAGCAGATCATGAATGAGCATATTCGCGGCGGCAACAAGTATCCGAGCGTCAAATTGAACACCACCTACAGTTTTGGGCTGGACAATCAGGATTTTGTTGTTGCTTTTGAGACCGATGAGCCGAAGGATTTTCTGGACCTGGTGATGGATCTGCGCGAAACCGAAAGCAGCAGATACACCCAGCGCGACACGCCGATGTTCACCTGCGTGCGGATGCCGATGGACAAGGTGCTGGAGCAGCTTTTTTAACGGATCATGGATTATGGCAAGTGGCGGGGACGGGGTCAGTATAAAGAGCCGACGACCCTGCCCGCCGACATTCTCGAGCGCATTCGACGGATTGAGCGCTACCACGAGCAAACCCGCCTGAACGATCAGTCGCAGGGTAAGCCCACTTCGCATCCTGAGTCGCATGTACCCAATGTTTATCGGGTTTTTGAGAACCATCCGAAAATATCCCTTTGTTCGACGCTTCTGGATGAGCCGGCGCCGATGTTGTCGGTGTTGCAGGGTGGACTCGAATCATTGCCCGACAGCCAGCTTGATCCACCGCACGATCTGAAAACCCTCTCGACATGGCTGTACATGAGTTATGGCCGGATGCGCAAGACGCAGATGGGACAGCACATCCGCTGGTTGCGGGCCTGCCCCAGTATGGATGCGCTATATCCCTGCGAAATCTACGTTGCGGCATTCGAGGTGGAGGGGTTGGAATGCGGGTTGTATCACTATGCGCCGCGGGAATTTGCCCTGCGTCAACTGCGGCGGGGGAGCGATGTGCTGGGGCTGATCAAACGCGGCCGGCCGGATCTGGAATTTCTCAAAAATGTGCCCGCGATGCTATTGATCTCGACGATTTATTGCCGCACCACCTGGCGATACGGCAATCGCGGCTATCGTTATGTGCTGCTGGATGCGGGGCATCTGGCTCAAAATGCCATCTCGGCCGGCACGGCGCTGGGGATGAACATTCTCACCCGGCTGCAACTGAACGAATCAATGGGTCGGCAATTGATCGGACTGGCGGATGAGGCCGACTTTGGTCAGGCCGAGTCGATTCAGGCGGCCGTGATCTGGAACGATCGCACCAGTCAACCCACGGCCGTCCAACCATCGAGCGGTCCGCTGCCGTTGATCGATCGCGATCCATTGGCGCAACAGGTCGAGGCGTATGGCGGCGTGCTGGCCGTGCATGGGGATTGCGTGGCGCCGGGTGTCGGCGTGCGGGAATTGAATCCACCATTGACCGAACTGTCTCCCATCCCCACCACGATGGAAGACCATCCCATGCCGGAATGTCCAACACCCGAAGGTGGCCACACGGTTCGACAGGTGATGATGGGCCGAAACAGCGCTTCATCCTTCCCGCGATCCGCGATTACCCGCGATGAATTTTTGACGTTGAATTGTCTGGGTTTTGGTGCGATCTCCCCCTATCCGATCCGGCCGGCCGGCGCTCATACGGGTCTGGTGAGGCCATTTTGGGTGGTTCACGAAGTCAGCGGTGTCAACAGCGGGGTCTGGTATGCCGATCCGGTGTCGCGGCAATGGTATTTTCTGCGGCCGGGGCATTTCCGCATGGAGTCGGCCTATCTTTGTCAGGAACAACCCGCCTGTGGTCAGGCATCGGCGATCTGCTACATGGCGGCCAATCTCACGCTGTTGCTTCATCAGGGCGGGCCTGATGCGTATCGGTTGGCACATCTCGAAGCGGGACTTTGCGGCCAACGGATGCAACTGGCCGCCACCGCGATGGACCTGTCTTGTTGTGGGATTTCACGATTTTATGATCAGGAAATCCGCACATTCCTGGGGTTGGATCAGACCGGATGGCAATGCCTGTATGCACTGGCCATCGGCCAGCGGGCAACTGCCGCCACGGATGAATCCTCCGAACCGGCCGATGCGCCCCAATGGCGCGGGTGAGCCTTGCGGCTAATGCCGCTTGCCGGATGCGGGTGGATCGGTAGGCTACTGCCCATTGGGCGCCGAGTGTCGTCGCTTTTCGATTGATTCACAGCAGGAAAATCCAATCCCATGCGCTGGTCGCAAACCCTCATCCCCACCCAGAAGGAAACCCCCGCCGACGCGCAGATCATCAGCCATCAATTGATGGTCCGCGCGGGTCTGATTCGCCAGTTGACGGCCGGGGCGTACGATTTTCTGCCTCTGGGACTGCGTTCACTGCAAAAAGCATCCGCCATCGTTCGACAGGAGATGAATGCCATCGGGGCGGCCGAGGTGCTGTTGCCGGCGTTGCAACCGCTGGAATTGTGGCAGAAGACCGGGCGCGATGTCAGCTATGGCGAAAACCTGTTCAAACTCAAGGATCGCCACGGGCGGATGATTGTCCTGGGGCCAACCCACGAGGAGGTCATCACCGAATTGGTATCCGCCTACATCAACTCCTACAAGCAGCTTCCATTGAGCCTGTACCAGATTCAGACCAAATTCCGCGATGAATTTCGCCCGCGATTCGGATTGTTGCGCGTGCGTGAATTTATGATGAAGGATGCCTATTCGTTTCACGCCGATCTCGACAGCCTCAATCGCACCTACGACGATTATTACCGCGCTTATGAACGCATTTTCACCCGTTGCGGTATTCCGTATGTCATTGTCGAGGCGGAATCAGGGCCGATCGGCGGGTCGGCGTCGCACGAATTCATGGCCGCCTGCTCGGCCGGCGAGGATTTGCTGGTCACTTCGGACAAGGGCAACTACGCCGCCAACGTCGAAAAGGCCGAGACCGGCCGTCGCGAATCCACCTTTGGCGGCGATCCCACCGGCCCGTTGGAAAAAGTCCACACCCCTCATCTGCCCGGCATTGAAGACGTGGGCAAGTTCATGAAGGTCAAGCCGAAAAACATGCTCAAGACCCTTGTTTTTCGCACCACCAACGCCGGCCCGACGCTCGAATCAGGTGTCAACCCGCGTTGGGTGGTGGCGGTGGTGCGCGGCGATCATGATGTGAACGAATCCAAACTATCCCGCGCCGCTGCCGAACATTTTCAGGTTCGCGGCATCGAACTGGTGGATGATGAACAGGTCCGCGCCAAATGGCCCATTGGATTTGTCGGTCCGGATGCGGCCATCAAGGCGCTGGATGCGGTGATGCTGGTCGATCCGGACGCCGCCCAGGGTGGGTTCTGGGCCGCTGGGGCCAATGAGATTGACTATCATGTGAAGCATTTCAACTGGTTCCGCGAGTGTGGCCAGCCACTGGCGGATCCCAAAAAAGTGGTCGTCGCCGACATCCGCAACGCCATCGAAGGGGATCCATCCCCCAAAAATGACGGCGGCACGCTACGCACCTCGCGCGGCATCGAGATTGGCCATGTGTTCAAGCTGGGAACCAAATACTCCGATGCGCTGGGCGCTCAATTTCTTGACGATCAGGGCAATCAGCACCCGTTAATCATGGGGTGTTACGGCATCGGCGTTGGGCGAATTCTCATCGCGGCGGTGGAGAATGGCCACGACGAGCGCGGCATCATCTGGCCGGCCGCCATTGCCCCGTTTTCGGTGGTGATTACCCCCATCAAATACGATGGCGAGGTGAAATCCGCTGCCGACCGGCTGTATGAACAGCTCAACGCGGCAGGCATCGATACCCTGCTGGACGACCGTGACGCCCGCCCCGGGTTCAAATTCGCCGATGCCGACCTGATCGGCATCCCCATCCGCATCAACATCGGCGACCGTGGGCTGAAAGAAGGAAAGGTGGAGTTGAAAAAGCGGACAGCCGCCGAGGCCGAACTGGTTTCCATTGAACAAATCGTCGATAAAGTGCGTGAAATGATTTAACCGTTGTTTTCGCCTACAATCACCCGATATGTCCACTCAACCCGTCAAACGCAGAGCCGACTACGATGTGATCGAACCAATCGGCAAGCGCATCGTCATTCGCAAGGATGACAACAAGCGCCAGACCAAATCGGGCATCGTGTTGCCCGATAGTCATGAAATCCCCGTCATCACCGGCCGGGTGATCGCCATCAGCAAGGCGATTGAGAATGATACCGATCAGACCGTCCGCCAGTACGACAAGGTGCTTTTTGATCCGCGCGAGGCGATTCCGGTGGAACTGGAACACGACAACCGGTTGTTCGTGGTGGCCATCGAGCGGGTATTGGCGATCTTTCGTCGGACCGGCGAAAAATCAACCGAATCAACGCAGGAAACCTGATCCGATTCAATCATGTCAAAAAAAGTTTTATTGGTTGGACATTGCGGTCCTGACAGCAGCTACCTGAAAATGGTGGTTCGGTCGGCCGATCCCAAGGCGCAAATCCTGATGGCGGATGATCAGAAGGAATTGACGGATGCGCTGGAACAAGGGATCGATCTGGCCCTTTTCAACCGCGAACTGGAATATGGCTTTGATGAAAACCAGGGGGTGCGGGTGATTCAGAGCCTCAAGGAGTCACATCCGAAGCTGCGCATGATGCTGGTCAGCAATTTTCCAGAAGCGCAAGAGGCCGCAAAATTGGCCGGCGCACTGCCCGGTTTTGGCAAACGGGAAATCGGCTCACCCCGCGTGGTACAACTCTTAAAAGAAGCCTTGGGAACCTGATTTTCGGTTCAGTTACTGGTGGAAATTGTCGCCAATTGTGCAATCCTTTGCACAATCGACCCGCCAGTGTTATTCTCAACTCCAGCATGGGGGGGAATAACCAACCGGAGATCACACAATGTCGGCCTACCAACTCCCGAATATCAACAAGCCCAAACGGATGAATAAAAAGCAGGTTTTGCTGGTCGCCAGTGGCGATTTGCGACTCAGCGCCAACCAGGTCTGCTGGCCCGCCCAGAAGGCGATGGAAGAACAGCTCGCCAAGGCGATCTCGGCGTGTGGATATGAGTTGGTGCGGGCGCATCCCTATAAAGAACAGTCCAAACATGGGTTTATCTCATCGCAGAAGGAAGGGATGGAGGTTTTTGCGGGGATCGATCCGGCCGCGCCATTGATTGTGGCCGAGGCGGTTTGGCAATACTCGCATCATGTGCTGGCCGGCCTGATCAGCCACCAGGGGCCGATCTGCACCGTGGCCAACTGGTCGGGGCAATGGCCGGGATTGGTGGGGATGTTGAATCTCAATGGCTCGCTCTCCAAGGCGGGGGTTAAATACTCGACGCTCTGGAGCGAGGATTTTTCAGATCCCGCGTTTATCAAAAAACTGGGTGCGTGGCTGGAGACCGGCAAGGTCAAACACAAACTCGATCATGTTCGGCCATTAAAGAGCCTCTCCATCCCCGCCAAAGAACGCAAGCTCGGCCAGAGTCTCGCCCGGCAGTTGCAAACACAAAAGGCGATCATGGGCGTGTTTGACGAGGGGTGCATGGGGATGTTCAACGCGATCATCCCCGATCATCTCCTAAACCCAACGGGTGTTTACAAGGAACGGCTCAGCCAGTCGGCGCTCTATTACGCCGCCACGCAGGTCAGTGACGATGAGGCCCAGCGGGTTTATCAGTGGTATCGCAACGCCGGGATGCAGTTCAAACTTGGCTCCAACGAGCAAACTGGTTTGACCGAAAATCAGATTCTCACGCAGTGTAAGACATACATCGCCGCGATGCGCATCGCGGATGAATTCGGCTGTCATGCGATTGGCATTCAATACCAGCAGGGATTGAAGGATCTGCTGCCGGCATCCGACCTGGTGGAGGGGACGTTGAACGACTCGGTGCGCCCGCCGGTGCGCAGTGCCGATGGCAAAACCGAACTATACGCCGGACAACCATTACCCCATTTCAATGAGGTGGATGAATGCGCCGGGCTGGATGGGTTGATGACCTATCGCCTTCACAGCGCCATGGGATTGCCTGCCGAGAATACGCTGCACGACCTGCGCTGGGGCGACTGGGACAAAAGCGGCACCACCGATGAATATGTCTGGGTCTTTGAGATCAGCGGATCCGCGCCTCCCTCCCATTTTGCCCGCGGCTGGAAGGATGCCAGCGGCGAACGCCAACCGCCGATGTATTTCCGCCTGGGTGGCAGCACCATCAAAGGGGTCAGCAAGGCCGGCGAGATCGTCTGGAGTCGAATTTACGTTGAAAACGACACCCTGCACATGGACCTGGGGCGTGCCAAGGCGATTGACCTGCCCATGAGCGAAACCCAGCGCCGTTGGGATTCCACCACCCCCCACTGGCCGATCATGCACGCCGTCACTTATGGCGTCACCCGCGACCAGATGATGGCCAAGCACAAGGCCAACCACATTCAGGTCGCCTATGGCGACAGTGAAAAATCCGCCGACGCCGCCATGTGGGCCAAGGCCGCCATGGCCGAGGCGCTGGGTATCCGGGTTAATGTCTGCGGCACTCGAAAAAATGGGAAAAAGTGGTAGATCGTGGTCAGCAATACGGCGGATAATTTAGAATTGCCGCATGCGCATACTCCCTCTCCCTGTACCCAGGGAGAGGGCTGGGGAGAGGGTTCTTTACGTCGAGAGATTAAGACCTTCTTCCTGAGTACGGCTCGACTGTCTTCGACCCTGATGCTCAGACCTGAAGGGAGCTCGCCGAAGTCAGTGAGAGGGAATTAACGCTCAATTTGAAAAACTGATATAGAAAACCCTTCACCCAATTTAGACAAATGAATTCCGGACAACGATAATCTGTTCAGTGATGCAGAGCGTTGAACAGGTCGTGAAAGATTTTCGCAAGGCCTCACAAAAAGTCCTTCGAGAAAACAACACACCAGACAAGGCGCGTGCATATTTGGTCAAAATCGGCATCTTGGAGAAACATCGGAAATCCGCCCATGGTGTCCGGCTGGCCAAACAATTTCGCTGAGGATTGAATTCTGCTTCCTCTGGATCATCAGGGCAATCCACTTTCATTTGCATGACAGCAACCATCCGAACTGTTATAAACTCTTTCAAACAATGATGTTCGGCTCACACTTATCCATTTCCGGCGGCATGCAAAATGCCGTGATTCAGGCTAAGGAGTATGGTTTTGACACCGTTCAGGTGTTCACCAAAAACCAGCAGCAGTGGCGGTTTGCGCCGTTGACGGAGGAAGCGATTAAACTGTGGAAAGCGGAATGCGCGCGGGTGAAATTCACCCAGACCGTCAGCCATGACAGTTATCTGATCAACATGGCTTCGCCGGACGAGAAGTTGTGGCGGGCGAGCATCGGGTTGTTTACCGAGGAACTTCGCCGCTGTGTGCAACTGGGCATCCCGTGGCTGGTGACGCATCCGGGGGCGCATATGGGGAGCGGCGAGGAAGTGGGATTGGCGCGCATCGCCGCCGCGCTGGATATGGTCCACAAGGCTATTGCGGAAAAGACCGCCATCACCTGTCTGGAAATCACCGCCGGTCAGGGTTCAAGCCTTGGGTATCGACTTGAACATCTCGCAAAGATCATCGAGCTGGTGGATGCTCCAAATCGACTGGCGGTTTGTCTGGACACCGCCCATCTGTTCGCCGCCGGGTATGATTTTCGCGGACGGCTTTATGATGATTTCATGAAACAGGTCCAATCCACCATTGGCGTCGATCGGATCAAAGTCCTGCATCTGAACGATTCCAAAAAGGAACTCGGCAGCCGGGTCGACCGCCACGACCACATCGGCCACGGAACCATCGGCCTGGAAGGGTTCAGGCCCTGGGTGCGCGACAAACGATTCGTCAACGTCCCCAAAATTCTCGAAACCCCCAAAGCTGAGCACGAATCCGGCCGGCCCTGGGATGTGGTCAATCTGGAAACCCTTCGGGGTCTGATGGCGTAAATCAAGAATTATTGATCGCACCCCAAACCGTTTCCGCTTGACAGTCCGTTGAGCGATTCTGATACTTTGCCAACCTTTGATGGAGTTGACCTTGTTTCGGCGTTGGATTGTTCTGAGTGTGGTGTCGGCCGTTGGCGCGGGGTGCGCCTCCAATGGTGGGGGGGAATCTCCGTCCGTGGATCAATCAATTGGCAATCAGGCCGGGCAACCCTCCAACACCTCGGCCAACAATCCGATCATCGCCCATGTGGAAGGGGTCAGCATCACCCTTGAGCAGTTGCGGCAGCCGCTGATGGAAGCCTATGGTTTGAACCTGCTGCTGCGGCTGGCCGAGTTGGACCTGGCCAAATCCGATGCGGCCAAGGCGCAGCTAACCGTCACCGATGTGGATGTTCAGCACGAACGCGAATTCATGATTGAGGGGTTGTTCAAGGATGCCCCGGCGGATCAGGATCGCAAACAGTTGCTCGATCAGTTCCTGGCGCAACGGCACATCAGCCCTTTTGAATTTGATTTGTTGGTCAAGAGCAATGCCTATTTGCGTAAAATTGCCGAGCCGCTGATTAAAGACAAAATTACCGAAGAAAATCTGCATCAGGCATTTGGCGTGGTGTATGGCGAAACCGTTCAGATTCGCCACATCCAGTGCGCCAACATGCAGGAGATCGCCGAGGCGCAGCGTCGATTGGCGGCCGGCGAGCCGTTTGAGCAGGTGGCCCGCGAATTAAGCCGCAACGAGCGCACCGCGCCACTTGGTGGCGAAGTCTCTCCATTCAGCCGCGAGCAGGATTTGCCGCAAGCCTTTAAGGATACGGCATTTGCGCTCAAGGAAGGGCAGGTTTCCGATCCGGTCTATGCGGATGGGGCCTATCATCTGATCAAGTTGGAAAAGCGATTTGCCCCCAAGGCGGTCAAATTTGAGGATGTGAAGGATAGCCTGCGCAAGCAGCTTTATGACCGGCTGCTTCAGACGGCCATCAACGACTTGCGCGGGCGCATCCGTGAACGGATTGGCCGGGAATTGCGCATCGAAGACCCGGTATTGCGAAAGCAACTGGCCGAGCAGCTTGCCAAACAGCAATCCGAGCAGAAGTCGCGCGATCAGGTTCGTCAGGAGATTCAACGGCAGGCGGAACAATCCCGCAAGGCCGCCACCGAACCGACGACTGAGCCGACCACGGCTCCAACCGCCATTCCATCCGCACCAACCACCCCGGCGACCACGGAAAACACCGTGCCCTCCGCCGAGTCCACACAGCCGTCGGCCGAGCATCCGCCGGCTACCAGGTCCGGCTCTTGAGCTGGACCATCATTTTCAAAATCTTGCCAATTATCTTCTATATCGCCTTCGGGCCGATACAATGTAGTCTTAATGAAAGTGCGATAAATATATGAGTCAGCAACCTTTTCAAATTAACGTTTCTTCCCGCATTCAGCGTCTTCCGCCTTATTTGTTCGGGCGGATCAACAAGATGAAGTACGACAAGCGCGTCGCGGGCGTGGACATCATTGACCTTGGGATGGGCAATCCAACCGATCCCACACCCAAAAGCGTCGTCGATAAACTCTCTGAAGCGGCCACCGATCCGCGCAACCACCGCTACAGCGTCAGCAACGGCATCGCGGGGTTGCGCAAGGAGGTGGCGCGCAAATATCACCGACAATACGGCGTCGATCTGGACCCCGAAACCGAAATCATCGCCACCATCGGCAGCAAGGAAGGATTCAGCCATTTGTGCCTGGCGCTCCTTGGGCCGGGCGATACGGCCGTCGTGGGCGATCCGGCCTTTCCGATCCATATTTATGCCGTGGCGATGGCCGGCGCGAACGTCATTCGCGTGCCGCTGGGCAATGATCTGGCGTTTCTGGATCGTGTGGAGAAGGTGATTGAAAATCTGTATCCCACGCCGAAACTGCTGATTTTGAACTATCCGCACAATCCCACCGCGCTGACGATTGATAAGGGGTTCTGGGAACGGGCGATTGAGCTGTGCCGCAAGCACGGGGTGATGATTATCTCCGACTATGCCTATGGGGAAATATGTTTTGACGGGTATCAGGCCCCCAGCTTTTTATCGACACCCGGCGCCAAGGAGGTGGGCGTTGAGTTCACCACGATGAGCAAGAGTTACAACATGGCCGGATGGCGATGCGGCTTTTGTGCCGGCAATGCCGAGATGGTCAAGGCGCTGGGGACGATCAAGGGTTATTACGATTACGGCATGTTCGCCCCGATCCAGATCGCCAGCGTGATTGCCATGCGCGAATGCGAACAGACGCCGCAGGAACAGGCGGCCATATATCAGCATCGCCGTGATGAGGTCTGTCGCGGGCTGGACAAGCTGGGGTGGACGTATGATCGCCCTAGGGCGTCGATGTTCGTCTGGGCGAAGATCAACCCCGATCATTTCAAGAAAGGCGAAGGGACGATTGATTTTTGCCTGCGGATGATGGATGAAGCCGAGGTGGCGCTGGCCCCCGGCCGTGCCTTTGGCGAGCATGGCGAAGGGTATGTCCGCATCGCACTGGTCGAAAACGAGCATCGGCTTCGTCAGGCGATGAAAAATCTGGAGCGGGCGCTTGTTCCGCGTCAACCCAAGCCCAAACGACAGGCCGCGAAGGCTTGATTGGTTGGAATTATTCTGAAAACGGCTCCTCGTGCCGGTTCCATGAATCATCGATTGGCGGCAGTGTAAACGCATCAGCCGACAGGCCCTCGTTCATGCGCAGGTTGGTCAGGTCGGTGGTGCGGACGGTGGTTTCGTTGGCATCCACCGCTTCGATCCGCGCGGGCATCTGCGATTGCGGGTCCACCCAGACATCGATGGAGCTGAATTTGCGCGCCAATTGGGAGCCATCCTTGGGGGTGAGAGTCAGGTGGATGGTCCCGGCCGGGTCTGATTCCTTTGAATCGACTTTCACCACGTCGAACTGACGGTGAACTTCGACTTTGTCCTGGCCGATGGGGAGCGGGAAGGGGCCTTCGCCCAACTTGAGGAGGTTCATCTTTTGGCCCGGCTGGAGTACCTGGCGTTTGATCTCCGATTTTCGGCGATAATCGCGCTCCCAGAGCCACCCGTTGTCGAGCAGATAATCGACCTTTTTATCCATCTTGCGGTCGCCGACGGTTTCGGAATCGAACGAGACGCGAATGCGTGCCTCGCCGGGCGCGGTGCGCTGAAAATAGACCTTGCCGGCGCTGGAGGATGAATCGCCCGAACGGGCATCGGTCTGGGTCAAGGTGACATCAGCGACAAAATCCTGCAACTGATTGCCGCTGTGATCCAAGGCGTCGAGAATCTGATCAATTGAAGAATCCGCATTCAAAACCGGCCGGGTTTGGGCCATGGCCGATTGAACGCAAACGAGCAGCAAGATTACAACAATTGAACCCAATGCTTGTTTCATCGCATCCATTAAGACACCTTTCATCAGCCAAGGCTAGGCACAGTTATCCCCTTTGTCACGCAGGGCTTGAAGCAATAACAGCAAATTGGGCAGTTGGGCGATGGTGTGGGCGGGTTCATCGGCAAAAGGGCGTGGTTTCCCGTGACTCAGCCAGATGGAGGGGATTTCTGCATGATGGGCCGCCTGAACATCATACACCCCATCGCCAACCATCCATGCTTCCGCGGGATTAACGTTCAGTTGTTTACAGGCGAGCAGCAGCGGGTGGGGGTCGGGTTTGAACGGCCCATCTTCGCGGGTGATCAGGATTTCAATGGCCAGCCGGTGGCGATCAAGGATGATCCGGGCGCAAGATCGGCTGTTGCGGGTGATGATCGCCTGTGGGATGTGATGCTCATCCAGCCAGCGCAACAGGGATTCGCAACCTTCATTCAGCCGGCAACTTTGGGCGGCCTGGTCTTCGTGGCGATGCAGGATCGCCTCCGCGGCCTGACGATCGGCCGGCGTCATCATCGCCAGCGATTCGAGGATTGGGCGGTTGCCGATCCCCATTTCAGCCTTGATGCGAGGGAAATCGAGCAATGGCTCAGTCAGCGTGCCATCCATGTCAAACAGGATCGCGCGCGGTAATCGCAGGGGTGGGAGGTTCATATTTTGCATCGGCGGTTATACCGATTGTGCAAACATTTGACAGGCATGAACTTGACATCACTCTTGCAGGGGCTAAATAATCACCCTTGAAGCTCCATGGCGATACCCATTGTGCAAATTTTTGAAACGCCCGATTACGAAGCCGAGATTGGGCGAGCGGCCGAACTGTTGAGCAGCGGCGGCATTGTCGTTTTTCCAACCGAGACGGTTTATGGCGCTGCCGGTGTGTTGACGCGGCAGGAGGCGATGGGCCGATTGCGGCAGATTCGCCCCGGCAGTGAACAAAAGCCGCTGACGATCCACTTGGCCGAAATGGAAGACGCCCGGCGATATCTGGGAGAGGTCAGTGAACTGGGGGAAAGGCTGATGCGAAAGCTCTGGCCGGGGCCGGTGGGGCTGATTTTTGAGGTTTCTCCTGAGCGCCGACGGGAAGTGGCGGCCAAATTCGGGGTTTCTGAGTCGGATTTATATGATGGGGGAGCCATCACTCTGCGGTGCCCGGATCATGTCGTGGCGGCCGATGTGCTGTTGAATGTGGACCAGCCGGTTGTGGCGACGTTGGCGGCGACGATAGCAGGCGAAGGGGCGCAGCGTGTGCAGGATATCGACCCAACGTTGATTGAGCGATATGATCTGATTCTGGACGCCGGGGCGACCCGTTATCCCAAGCCATCGACGGTATTGAAGGTGCTGGACGATCGCTATGAGATCGTTCGCGGCGGCATTTATGACCAGCGGATCATCGAAAGGTTGCTACGGACGACAATCCTGTTTGTTTGCAGCGGCAACACCTGCCGTTCGCCGATGTCGGAGGCGATCGCCCGCCAATTGATCGCACAAAAACTGGGGGTGACGGAACAGGAATTGGACGATAAGGGTATCAGCGTGATCTCGGCCGGCAGTTACGCGATGCCAGGGGCGCGGGCGGCGGCGCCGGCGGTGGAGGCGCTTCGGGAGATGGGCGCGGACCTGACCCGGCATCGATCTCGTCCGCTGACAGTTGAATTGATTCATCAGGCGGATGTGATTTTCACGATGAGCCAGAATCACCAGCAGGCGGTGCTGTCGCTGGTCCCATCGGCCCAGGATAAGACGATGCTGCTGGACCCGCATGGTGACATTGATGACCCCATCGGCGGGGATGTGGAGTTGTACCAGTCATTGGCCGGCGTGTTGCGGGATTTGATCGAACGGCGGTTGAAGGAAAAGTCGCTGGTTTGAAATGAAGGTGTATTTTATGGCAAAGAGACAGGTGAACCAATGAAGATCGCGGTGGCGTGCGATCATCGGGGTTATGAAGGCAAGCAGCGTGTGTTGCCGCTGCTGGGCCGGATGGGGCATGAGGTCGTGGATTTCGGCTGCGATTCGGCGGCATCGTGTGACTATCCTGACTTTGCCATTCCCGCGGCCCGCGCGGTGGCGCGGGGAGAGTGCGAAGTGGGAATCCTGTTGGACGGCAGCGGCATCGGCATGTCGGTGGCGGCCAACAAAGTGCCGGGAATCCGCGCGGCGTTGGCGCACGATGAAATCACCGCCCGACGGGCGCGCGAGCATAACCATTGCAATGTCCTCTGTTTGGGGACGGATCTGCTTAGCGAAGATCAGATTCGCCAGATCATCGAAATCTTTCTGGCCACCGGTTTTGCCGACGGCCGACATTCCCGACGTGTGGAAAAACTCAAGAAAATCGAAGCGGAAATGTGCCCTGTAACTCCGTAACGCTTTACCCCACAGCAACTTGTGGAATAGTGACGGCGCGGGATTGGGCATGGAGCAACACAAACGGGATCAATCGCCCGACCAGCATCAGCGCGCACAGCGCATAAAGTGCCGGGCCGGTCTGTGAGATGGGGTTGAAGGTCAATCCGGTCAGGCTGATGGCGGAGATCACGTCAAAGAGCAGCCGGTCGGCCGGGGTTTGGGGTTGAAGGGCCAGCAGGACCAGCAGGGCGATACCTACTATCGCCACAAAAATCGCAAACCAACTCATGGCCCAGAAAAGACTTGCGTTGACCGGTTGGCCAACGCGCATTTGACGCCAGGCGCGCAGTGGTTCTGAAACAATCGTCAACTTCAATCCACCGCCTGTTCCACCCGGAACGCTGCCGATTATCATGGCGAGCATGAAGATCCATTGCATCGCGCGCGGCAGGGAATAGATCGCCTCCAAGGGCAACCCCAATGATCGGCTGTTAAGCGAAGCGGCCGACGCGGCGGGTAATTGTTGTCGGAAGGTCAGATCAGCGCCGCCGGTTGTTCCGGCAACCAGCCAGAACGCCAGCATGAATAACAGATAGACCAACGCGCTCATCAACAGCACCGTGCGGCTGTGTCGGCTGATGAGTCTTCCTTTTATGCACTGAAACAACTCCAACCAGACCACCACCCCCAACCCGCCCGCGACCGCCAGTGGCAGCAGCACCGCGTGCAATCGCCAATCACCCATTGCCGGAGCGGCCGACAGCACCAATCCGCAATTGCCAAGCGCGCCCACCCCCAGCAACATCCCCTCGGCCGGCCCTTGATCCGTAAATAAAAACAACCCGATAAGTAAAGCCAATGCAATGGCGACGGCTGAAGTGGCCGCGATGGCTGAATTGCTCGCGTTCACACCAGCAATTCTGCGTAACGCTGCGCCTCCGATCCATAAGGATAAAAATGTACCACCCAATACCAATCCAAAGACGATGGTTTGGCCGGTAATGGAGAGGTCGGCGGTTCGGATGGTGGCTGGAAACCCGCAAAGGGTCGCCGCATTGACCGCGATGAAGAGCGCCCGATCCGGCGTCAACGCGGCCGACCGGCCTGCGATCTCCGGTTTGGACAGCGCCGTTGCGCCCAGTGCGATCAACAGCAGATACACACCGCCCAGAATCGCGATGATGGGGGTGTTGGATTGGGTCGGCTTCACGGGTGGCGATTCCATGGAATCACTTGTGATAGACCTTCCCCGGATCAAACACCTTTTCGGCGATGATTTTCCAGTCGCCTTTTTCCGGTTGATATTGGCGATAAAAACAGCTTCGATACCCTTCGTGACAGGCCGCGACATCCTGTTTGGCCTGAATCAGGATCACATCCCGGTCGCAATCGGTGAGGATGCGCACAACGTGCTGAAGGTGGCCGCTGCTTTCCCCTTTTTGGGCCAGCCGGCCGCGGCTGCGGCTGTAGGTGTGAACGGTTCCGGTCTCGATGGTTTTATCCAAGGCGGCACGATTCATCCATGCCATCATGAGGATTTGACCGTTGTCGGCATCCTGCACGATGGCCGGGATCAGGCCGTTTGAGTCCAATTTGAGTGAATCCAGTTGGGCGTCCATGACGTATTTCTCTGGCTTTGCGCGGAGTTTGTCAATCGTATTGAAGCACGCTTGACTTGACACCCACCTCCCGTAGCATCCATCTGATTCAACCAGGAGTTTTAATGGGCGTCAAAACCGTCGATCAGATTGAGGTCAAAGGCAAGGCCGTTTTAATGCGGGTGGATTTTAATGTGCCTTTGGAGAATGGAAAAATCACCGATGATCGGCGGATCACGCAGGCGTTGCCGACGATTCGCAACGTGCTGGATCGCGGCGGCAAACTGATCCTGATGTCCCATCTGGGTCGGCCCAAGGGTGGGCCGGAGGCCAAGTATTCATTGCGTCCGGTGGCACAGCGGCTGGGAGAGTTGCTGGGGCAGGATGTCCGATTTGTCGATGATTGCATCGGGACGGCCGTGGAACAGGCGGCGGCGCAATTAAAGGATGGGCAGGTGCTGCTGCTGGAGAATCTGCGGTTTCATAAGGAGGAGGAGAAGAACGATCCCAATTTCAGCCGGCAACTGGCCAAGCTGGCGGATGTTTATATCAACGATGCGTTTGGCACCGCGCACCGCGAACACGCCAGCACGTTTGGCGTGCCGCAATTGCTGGCGGGCAAGCCGCGCGGCATCGGGTTTTTGATTCGCAAGGAATTAAAATTTCTCGGCGAGGCGGTCTCCAATCCACAGCGCCCGTTTGTCGCGATTTTGGGAGGAGCCAAGGTTTCGGACAAGATCAATGTCATCGAACGGTTATTGGAAAAGGCGGATTCGCTGCTGATCGGCGGGGCGATGGCTTACACGTTTTTCCTGGCACAGGGGAAAAAAGTCGGCGGCTCGCTGGTTGAACCGGACAAGGTGGACCTGGCCAAAAAACTGCTTGAAAAAGCGGGCGGAAAAATTCAATTGCCGGTGGATACGGTGATCGCCAGCGAGATGACCGACACCGCCAAGACGCAGATTGTCGAAGGGAACATTCCCGATGGGATGGAAGGGTTCGACATCGGACCCAAAACGGTCGAGCGGTATAAAAATCAGATCGCCAAGGCCAAGACGATCATTTGGAATGGCCCGATGGGGGTATTTGAGAAAAAGCCTTTTGCCGCTGGGACAAAGGCGGTTGCCGAGGCGGTCGCCGCCGTGACCGACAAGGGGGCCGTCACCATCATCGGCGGGGGGGACAGCGCGGCCGCCATCGAACAGATGGGGCTTGGCGAAAAAGTCAGCCACGTCTCCACCGGCGGCGGGGCGAGTTTGGAATTTCTGGAAAACGGGCATTTTTCGACGCTGGACATTTTGCAGGGGTGATGGATGCGAATCGATCCGTTTTCATTGACCACGCCGCAGGTCGCCGCGTCGATTTTGTCGGCCCGTTTTGAACGGCTGTCCGATGAGATCGACGAAGTGTTGCAGGGTGGGGCCGATTTTCTGCATTTGGACATCATGGATGGGCATTTTGTGCCCAATATCAGTTTCGGCCCGGCCGTGACGGCGGCGTCGCGTCGATCCACCGATTGTTATCTCGACGCGCACCTGATGATCACCGATCCGTTGAAATACGCACCCCCGTTGGTCAAGGCGGGGGCGAGCGGGATCACATTCCATGTCGAAGCGGCCGAGCACCATGGCGGGGCGGTGGCGGTGGCACGGGAAATTCGCAAGCTGGGCGTGCGGGTGGGGATTACGCTCAATCCGCCCACACCGATTGAGCGGATTTATCCCGCGTTGGATGAGGTGGATCTGGTCTTGATTATGAGTGTGAATCCGGGTTTTTCAGGGCAGCATTTTATTCCCGAAGCGTTGGATAAAGTGCGCGCGGTTCGGCCGAAATTGCGGGCAAATCAACGACTTGAGATTGATGGCGGGGTGAAGGTGGACAATATTAAATCATGCCGGGATGCGGGGGTGGATTGGTTTGTCGTGGCCAGTGCGATTTTTGACGCACCCAATCGTGCGGCGACTATTGGGGAGATGCGCGGACAATTGGAGTAAGTTTAGGCACTGGTGTATTGCAGATTGTTCGCCGCGAGGACCAACTCCACAAACAACCTCACCCCTGTCGGCATCGCAGAATCCGTAAAATCGTATCGGTCGCTGTGCAGCGGGGGGTAGACGGGCAGATTTTCAGGCCGGACGCCCAATAGGAAAAAACAACCGGGGATTTGCTGCAGATAATAGGAAAAGTCTTCGCCCCCCATGGAGGGTTTGGCAACCGGCAGATAACGGTCATTTCCAATCACCCTCCTCGCGGTGGTGGCGACGAAATCGGCCACGGCCGGGTCGTTGAGCGTGCAGGGGTATCCTTCGGTCCATGCCAGTTGCAATCGGCAGTCGTTGGCCTGTGCGATGGCGGCGGCGCGGCGCTCGATCGACTGTCGAACTTGTCGGCGCGTCTCCTCATTGAGTGTGCGCGCGGTTCCTTCGATGGTCGCGGAGTCGGGGATGATGTTGACGGCCGTTCCGGCGTGGAATTTTCCAATCGTCACGACGGCCGAATCGGTCGGGTCGATCTCGCGGCTGACCAGTTGCTGAAAATTCATCACTGCCTCGGCGGCGGTGACGATTGGGTCACGCCCCAGGTGAGGATAGGCCCCGTGACAGCCGCTGCCGATGAAGGTGATGGAGAAATTGTCGGTGGCCGCCAACAATGCTCCCGGCCGCGTGGCGATGATCCCAGCGGGCAGGCCCGGCCATCCATGCAGGCCAAAAATGGCGGATACTTTTGGGCCAAGCCGTCCATCCAATACGCCCGCATCCACCAGTCGATAAGCCCCGCCACCCCCTTCTTCGGCCGGTTGCCATAGTAATTTGACGCAAACCGGCAATTCCTGCTCCAATTGTTTGAGCATCGCCGCGACACCCAGCAGTATGGTGGTGTGACCATCGTGGCCACAGGCGTGCATCATGCCGGGGCGGTTGCTGGCGTAGGGCAGGCCGGTCTGTTCGATGATCGGCAGGGCGTCGATGTCGGCCCTTAATGCGATGCACGGTTTGGTAGGGTCGCCCAGCGTCGCCACAGTTGCGGTGGGGGCATCCGGCACGCCGGCGACAAAGGGGATTTGCAGACGGGTCAATTCCTGACGGATCAAATCGGCGGTGGCGAATTCCTCATAGCCGATTTCAGGGGTCTGATGAAGACGATGGCGAAGGCCGATCAGATGATCCAGATGCTGGTCGATGCGTTGGTTGAGGCTGTTCATGGCCCATGCAGGCTAACTTGGTTGTAATCAAGGGGCAAGGTTTGGCGGGAAATCAGACGATTCGAGACGGGCGTGGAAAGCCCCAATCGGCGGCGAGGCTGTCGGCGGCGAATTCGGGGTCTTCCTGATCGGTTCGGCCACGATTTCGCAAATGGGCGTGTGCCAATTCGTGGGCGATGATGTAACGGGTAAATGCTACCGATCGAAACAGCAGAGTCCGCTTCAAAACCACCGACCGGCTGGGCAATCCGCGTCCCGGAGCGGCCAATGGAATGCTGGAGGCGCGGGTGGGGTCGTAGTCGGCCAGCAGAAAAGCGGGATCACCCACCAAGTCGTCGCGAACTGTTGCCGGTAGACGTGCGAAAACCGCCGCCACATGGGCATGAATCTCGTTGTCCAGATTGAACCGTTGCAACCAACGGTGAAGATCGGCGGACATGCCCGGATTGTAGGTTGGATATTGTTCAGGTTCCAATCCATCGCACGGCGTTGCATCGGCCGTCAAACCGTCCGACAATGCGCCCGGCATGAATCCATCTGATCAAAAATCTCCCCCGCTCGCATTGGCCATCGAGACTTCCGGCCGGATTGGTTCGGTGGCATTGATGGAAGGGGAGAGGCTTTTGGCCGAGCAATCGTTTTCGCATGGACTGATGCACGCCGCACAGGTGATTCCGCTGGTTGATAAGATGCTGACGGATACGGGCAGGGGGGTTGAATCGCTCGATATGGTCTATTTTTCGCACGGCCCCGGCTCGTTTACCGGGCTTCGCATCGGCGCCACGTTGGCCAAGACCCTGGCGTTTGTAAGGGGTGTGCGGATTGTTCCGGTTCCGACATTGCGAGTGCTGGCTGAAAACGCGCCGTCGGAGGCCAGACAACTGATTGTTGTACTGGATGCCAAACGGGGACAGATTTTCACGGCGCGATACCAGTGGGAAGAATCTGGATGGGTTGAGGAGGAGCCGGCCCATCTTGATACGTTGACTGACATGCTTGGCCGTGCCCCACGGCCGGTTTTTCTGCTGGGTGAGGGGATTGCCTATCACGAGCAATATATTCCCACAGACGATCCATCAATTATCCGAACCGCACCGGAATTGTGGCAGGCTCGCGCATCGGTGGTGGGGCGGTTGGGGTGGTCGCTGGCACAAAATAAGTGTTTTGCCGAGGCCGATACGCTGCAACCGCTCTATATTCGTCCCCCCGAAGCCGAGGAAAAATGGGATGCACGCATGGCTGAGGCGAAAAACTAAACCTTTTTGTCACTTGTGACAATATAATATTGGCGAAAGCGTTCAATGATGTGTCGTAGGGAGAGAATGACCGATTGACCACTGTCGGCGAGCGGATCCATGGCAAGGCTACATTTGCAATTGCGGCCATATGAACCGTCCAGCGACGATCCATTTGATTCCGTCAAGGCGGCGCATCTCCTGAATCGAGCGGGAATTGGGGGAACCAAGCAGGAAATTGACAAGGTCATCGAGGCCGGGCCGCTGGAAGCGGTTGAACGGCTGATGGATTTTCCCGATGAGGGGATTGAAGAGCAGGACCCGGATGGCGGGCCTGATCTATCTGCCATCGATGGCTATCCGCGCAACTTTCGCGAAGTGATTCGGATGTTCAAGGACAAGTCACCCCTTGAGCGCAAGGAATTTCGCCAACAGCTTTTCAAGGCCAACATACAGGCACTCCAGCAGACCGGCATGTGGTGGCTGGATCAGATGGTGAATGGCCCCCATCCATTACAGGAAAAGTTGACCCTTTTCTGGCACGGCCATTTCACCACCAGCGCGCGGGATGAACGCAGCGCCTGGCTGATGTGGCGGCAGAACGAATTGTTGCGGGCCAACGCGGCCGGCAATATTTACCAGTTTGTCCGCCGAATCTCGCGTGATCCGGCCATGCTGGATTATCTGAACAACAACCAGAATCGCAAAAAGCACCCCAATGAAAATTACGCCCGCGAATTGATGGAACTCTTTACGCTGGGGATCGGCAATTACACCGAGCGGGATGTGACCGAAGGGGCGCGCGCCTTCACCGGCTGGAGCCACGACGGCGAGGATTTTGTCTTTCGCAAGAAGGACCACGACACAGGCCAGAAGACATATCTTGGAAAATCCGGCAATTTTGACGGCGACGATGTCATCGACATCATCTTCTCGCAGCGTGCCTGCGCCCCGTATATCGTGGGGAAATTGTTCCGATTTTTCGCCTATGACGATCCCGATCAGTACCTGGTGGAATCGCTGGCGGATGTCTTGCGCGACAACAAGTTTGAATTACGCCCGGTGATCAAGACGATTCTGACCAGCAAGGCATTTTACAGCGATCGTGCGATCGGCGCGCAGATCAAATCGCCGGTGCAACTGTTGACCGGCACGGTTCGGCTGTTGGATGTGCCGATGCCGAACATGCCGCTGGTGTTTGGCGCGTTGTCCGAGATGGGGCAGATTCCGTTGATGCCCCCCAATGTCAAAGGGTGGCCTTCCGGGCGGGCGTGGATCAACACCAGCACGCTGTTGATGCGGTACAATGCCGGTGTCTATCTGGCCGGTGGCGCGGTGCCGATGGTGCGCAGCGGCCTGCGGGGGGGTGGCCGTGCCGGCCCAACCCGCGGCGGCGAATTTCAACCGTTGGCCCAAAGTTCGCCTGATGAACTGGTTGATCATTGGCTCAAACGCCTGATTCCCCGGCCGGTGGATGATGACAAACGCGATGTCCTATTGAAATTGCTCAAGACCGATGGGGTGAATGTCTCCTCGGTGCGCCGAATGGTGCAGTTGATCGTGTCGATGCCGCAATATCAGTTGTGCTAAAGAGGTTGTATGAACTCGCCATTAAGCACCCGACGATTGTTTTTACAAAAAGGGCTGGCCTTGTTGGCGGCCGCGCCGACGATCCCCACCTTTCTGGATCGGACGATGATGGCATTGGCCGATCCGCTGGATGCCAAGCGCGTGCAGCAACCCACCGGCAAGGATGGCCGCATTCTGGTGATTGTCCAGCTTTCGGGCGGAAACGATGGGTTGAACATGGTCATTCCCTATGCGGATGATGCGTATCACCGTGTCAGGCCCAGTTTGGCGCACAATGCGGATACGGTCCTGAAAATCGACAATTACATGGGGTTGCATCCAAACCTCGCCCCGCTCAAAGCGCTCTTCGACGATGGGAAGATGGCGGTGGTGCAGGGGGTGGGTTATCCCAACCCCAACCGTTCGCATTTTCGATCCATGGACATCTGGCAAAGCGCCGCCCCGGAGATCGAACACCCTACCAACGGGTGGCTGGGCCGATATTTTGACAACAGTTGCAACGGCATCGATCCGCACGTCGGCATCAGCATCGGCGAAACCATGCCGCTGGCGATGATGGGCCAGCGCATCACGCCGTTGTCATTTGATCGGCCGGAGACGTATCGTTATCGCGGCGCCGATACCAAGTCTTACCTGGAACTCAATCAGCCGGGCGAAGCGCCCGCCACACAACCCGCCACGCGGGTTGGCAACACCCGTCGGCCAGCCGAGTCGGCAACCGAAGAATCCGAAATGGAATTTCTCTGCCGGACGGCCATGGATGCCCAACTCTCCAGCGACCAGATTCTTCGCGCCGCCGGGCAACACAAGACCAAAGCACCCTATCCCGGCGGAGAATTCGGCAATTCCCTGCGGACGGTGGCTGCGCTGATCGCCGGCAACCTGCCGACGCGCGTCTATTACGTCAGCCTGGGTGGTTTTGACACCCACGCCGGCGAACGTGGCCGTCACGACCAGTTGATGAACCAACTGGGGCTGGGATTGTCGGCGTTCAACGCCGATCTGCGCGAACAGGGAAATGAAGACCGCGTGCTGGTGATGACCTTCAGCGAATTTGGTCGTCGGGTGGAACAAAACGCCAGCGGCGGAACCGACCACGGTGCGGCCGCGCCAATGTTCATCGTCGGCGGGGGTGTGCGGCCGGGCGTGGTGGGGCGTCATCCTTCCTTAACAGACCTCGATCGCGGCGATTTGAAACACAACGTCGATTTTCGCGGCGTCTATGCCACCTTGCTGCAAAACTGGCTGCAATCCCCCAGCAAGCCGATTCTGGGCCAGCAATACAAGCTGCTGGATCTGATCAAAGCCTGATTTCGATAGTTATTCGGGGCACTTCGCATCGAGCGACCGCATCGTCGCGCGAGTTTTTACATAGACGAACCTCGATTTCACCGATAGAGTATATATACAGATGAGGTGTGTGCGGACTGATGCACACCTCATGCGGCGAGATCGCCGCCAAGTAGACGGACATCCTGCGAGACAGACCTCGCGGAGTGTCCGGCGTCCGGGCCAAGCCCGGCGTCCAGGGGTTCCGCATAAGGCGGGAAAACCCACCCGAACGAGCCAGGCTCGAACGCGGCCCAGCGGCATTGAGGCCCGGACCGCGATTGTGGACGATTGGCGTTTTGCCTGTCGTAGCCGTTCGGAGATTGTTGTTCCGCCGCTCCTCGCATGGTGGCTAGGACGGCGTTCAACCAGCTCCCATCGACCGCCCGGCCGCCAATGCCACGCCCCAGACCGGTCGGGCATCGACCCCCCATCGGCCAGGTTCTTTTTGACAATCAAGATTCGGATGCGCACCCCCGCCCTAGGCGGTTTGCGTGTCTATTATTGTATCGGAGGATTGACGGATCCGATCCTCTATTGAACGGAGATTGACCATGGCAAAGAACAATCCGTTGACGAGCATCATCGACCGCCGACTGGATGCGACACAGTTTCGTGAGCAGCATTGGGAGGGTTCATTCTGGGATTATCTGGACATCGTGATGGACCAGCCGGCCGCGCTGCGCAATGCGTTTCAGCGCGTCTACGACATGATCCTCAGTTACGGCTCCGAACCGTTCACGCAGTTCAAGCAGGAACTGATCCGCTACAAATTCTTCTCCGATCCGCTCGACAATGGCGCCGATGCGATCTTTGGTCTGGAACGGCCATTGATGCAACTGGTCGATTTTTTCAAATCGGCCGCCCAGGGGTATGGAACCGAACGGCGCATCCTGCTGCTGCATGGGCCGGTGGGATCGAGCAAATCGACCATGGCCCGTTTGCTGAAAAAGGGATTGGAACATTATTCCCGCTCGGAAGCCGGAAGGGTCTACACCTATTCATGGCGATTGCCCCGACAGCGCGGCGGCAACGACGGCGGCGAGGAGTTTCTGGCCTGCCCGATGCACGAGGAGCCGTTGCTGCTGGTCCCGCGCGAGGCCCGCGCCGAGGTGCTGGAGGCGATCAACGACAAGCTCCCCGAAGGACGAAAAGTGCGGCTGTATGGGGAGGCGTGTCCATTTTGCCGCAAAATTTATGCCGACCTGATGGATGAATATGATGGGGATTGGCGAAAGGTGATGGATCATGTGAAGGTGAAGCGCATGATCCTGTCTGAAAAGGATCGCAGGGGCATCGGCACATTCCAGCCCAAGGATGAGAAGAACCAGGATTCCACCGAACTGACCGGCGACATCAACTACCGGAAAATCGCCGAATATGGTTCGGATTCGGACCCGCGCGCGTTCAATTTCGACGGCGAACTGAACATCGCCAACCGTGGCATCGTTGAGTTCATCGAAGTGCTGAAGCTGGATGTGGCGTTTTTGTATGACCTGCTGGGGGCCAGTCAGGAACATCTCATCAAGCCCAAGAAGTTCGCGCAGACGTACATCGATGAGGTGATTCTCGGCCACACCAACGAGCCGGAATACAAGAAATTGCAGGGCAACGAGATGATGGAGGCGTTTCGCGACCGCACCATCAAGATCGATGTGCCTTACAACATCCGACTTGACGATGAGATCAAGATTTACATGAAGGATTTCGGGCCGGAAAAGGTCAAGGGAATGCACATCGCGCCACACACCATCGAAGTGGCGGCGATGTGGGCGCTACTGACCCGCCTGGCCGAACCCAAAAAGGCCGGCATCAGCAAATTGCAGAAACTGAAGCTATACAACGGCAAAAGCATCCCCGGATTCACCGAAGATTCGATCAAGGAACTCAAGGAAGAGGCCCCGCGCGAGGGAATGCAGGGGATCAGTCCGCGATACATTCAGGACAAAATCTCCAACTCGCTGGTCAGCCACCAGGCGCAGCTCGACAAGGCGATTAACCCGTTCATGGTGATGAATGAGTTGGAGGAGGGTCTGCACCATCATTCGCTGATCACTGATGAGGAGTTGAAGAAGGAATACAAAGAATTGCTGGCGGTGGTGCGCGAGGAATATGAGGACATTCTCAAGGCCGAGGTGCAGCGCGCCATCAGCGCCGATGAGGATGCCATCAAACGTCTGGCGGCCAACTACATCGAAAACGTGCGAGCCTACACCCAGCACGAGCGCGTACGCAACCGCTACACCGGCCGGGATGAAGACCCCGATGAACGGCTGATGCGGTCGATCGAGGAGAAAATCGACATCCCCGACAGCCGAAAGGATGATTTCCGACAGGAGATCATGAATTACATCGGCGCCTTGGCGCTGGATGGGCGAAAGTTTGAATACAACACCAACGCCCGGCTGCTCAAGGCGCTGGAATTGAAGCTCTTTGAGGATCAGCGCGACACCATCAAGCTGAAAAATCTGGTCAGTTCGGTGGTGGATGATGAAACGCAGCAGAAGATCGATGTCGTCAAACAACGGCTGATCAAATATTTCGGCTACAACGAGACCAGTGCCACGGATGTGCTCAACTATGTCGCCAGCATCTTCGCACGGGGCGACAGCAAGCAGGATGAGTAAAATGGTTGACGCAATGATTGGAGTTTACAAGTGAGGCCGATGAAACGATCCGCATTGACACTGGTGGGGCTGGGATTGGCCGGCGCATTGTTCTTCTGGCTGACCGATCCACGCTACGGTTTGATGAAGGGATCGGCCGCCACGATCACTGACCGCGCCAACGACGCCTTCGTCGGGACCATCGTCGGCGTGGCGGGTTCGGTGCTGGTGTTGATCATCGGGTTGTATCTGGCGACCCGGCGAATGGCCTAGAAATTATGATCCTCAAGATCGAAAAAGATCACCAGCGATTTCGCCAGATCGTCAAGGGGCGAATTCGTGAGGATCTGCGCAAATTTCTGACCAAGGGTGAATTGATCGGCAAGGAAGGAAAGCACCTGATCAGCATCCCCGTGCGTGGCGTGGAGCTGCCCCATTTTCGCTATGGCGACAACTCCGGCGGCGTCGGGGCGGGCGATGGCAAGGAAGGGGATGTCGTCGGCAAAGGTCAGCCCGGTCAAGGCAAATCTCAAGGTGGCACCGAGCAGGGCCAGCACCTGATGGAAGTGGACCTGACGCTCGATGAACTGGCCGACATTTTGGCCGAGGAATTGAACCTCCCCCGCATCGAACCCAAGGGCAAGCACCGCATCACCACCATCCGCGAGCGATATTCATCCCTGCGGCGGGTCGGCCCCGAATCGCTTCGCCATTTCAAACGATCGTTCAAGGAGGCCCTCAAACGGCAAATCATGCTGGGCGATTATGACCCCGATGACCCGGTCATCATCCCCGAAAAAAAAGACATCCGTTATCGCTCATGGAAAGAGGTCAAAAGCCCGCAATCCAACGCGGTTATCCTCTTCATGATGGATGTCTCCGGATCGATGGGAGAGGAACAAAAGGAACTGGTTCGACTCGAAAGTTTCTGGATCGACACCTGGCTGCGCAAAAATTATGAAGGAATCGAATCCCGCTACATCGTCCATGATGTTTCCGCCCGCGAGGTGGACAAGCACACCTTCTATCATCTGCGCGAAGATGGCGGCACCAAGATCAGTTCCGCCTATCGCTGTGCCCGGCAACTGCTGGATTCACACTATTCACCCGATGAATGGAACATCTACTTGTTCCATTTTTCCGATGGTGACAACTCCTCCGAGGCCGACAGCCGCGACTGCGTCAAAATCCTCAAGGATCAACTGCTTCCCATCGCCAACATGTTCGGCTACTGCCAGGTCGCCAGCGCCTACGGCAGCGGCAATTTCATCAACGTCCTGCACGAACATCTGCGCGGCCACGAGCGCATCCTGACCAGCCGGGTCAATTCCAAGGATGACATCTACGACTCGATCAAGACGTTCTTCGGCAAAGGCCATTAAAACGCCCGCCGCGCCGGTAGGTTTATTTCATTTCACTCAATACCTGCCGGCAATTGAGGATTTTCTCCGCAAGGTCAAACCGCAGATATTCATACTGGTCGGTGGTCTCAAATCCGATCCGTGAATCCTTCAACACCAACGCATAGGCCCGACGGGCCAGGTCCAATTCATCGTGCAAAATCTTCCTTGCGGTTGTAACATCGCTTTGTCTTGTGCGGACAAACTGAATCTGGTTGGCCGCGCTGCGGAAATGAATCCGGCACGCCTCGGCCACCCGCCATTCATCTTCCATCGCCTCCGATGGGTGCGACTTTCGCAGCCGATCCAGCGCCTCGACACCCTTTTCCCACAGGTCGGAGAGCTTCTGAAACTGGCTTTGTAGGGTTTGCGCCGAATACGGCCCGCGCCAACCATCCAGATCGTCAAACGCGAACCCCACTTGTGTCGCCACAAACCCGCTGGGCTTGGCATACAGCAGATTGGACGGCCCAAGACATTGCGGCCCGTTGTAGCAGACATCGATGTCAAACGGGAACTCCCCATACGCATCGCTGAGCAAATTCCACGCCTCCACCACCCCATCGGCCGCGGCCTCGCCAAACCGACGCACGGCCACGTTTCGCATAGCTTCCGGCACGGTCGGCCGGGGAGAGCGGCAAAATTCACCCACCAATTCCAGATTCGGCGATGGCGACCCGCCGGCCGTCCATCCCAGCGTGATCCCATCCACCTTGGCGTTGGCCACGTTCTCCAGATGTTCCGCCACCCGCCGCAACGCCGGAATGTAGGGAACGGTGTTCAATTCATAGGTATTGGCCGCCTGCATCTTGGCGATCGTCTTCAATCCGCGCGCCTGCGACAGCTTCCATTGACCCAAACTTAATTCCGAAGGTCCGATGATCGAAATCGAATACTCATTGACCTTGCCGGTGTAATCACCTCGTGTGAATGTCTTTCCCCATTCACTGACACACTGCACCCAGGTGCTTTGCGGCAGGCGCTGGATGATCCCCGGCATCCATTCCGGCGGGGTGCTCCAGACATAGAGAATAAATTTCCCCTTCGATCCCGCTTCCCGCATCCCCTTTTCGATCAACGTACACACCTCCGCGCAGACCACCTCCGGCCCGCGCTCAAGGCATCTCGGGCACGCCTTCACCACCGGCTTGTTCGGATCGGTCCCTGTGCCATCCGTACGCAACAGAAATTCCTCATCCACACCATCCTTGGTGTATTTGCGCGAATAACAGTTGGTCAGGCTCTCGCTGTAAAAAATGGTGAACGCGCCGCCCAACTTTGGCACTTTCTCAAAAACATGCCGCACGCCGTTGACGATAAAATCCTGCACCGGCTTGGTGCTGGTGCAAAGTGCAACAACATTGGGCAACACGGGCGCCCGTCCCGGCGTCTCATTCACGCCGCGCAATTCCGGATGTTTGTCAAAAAACGCCGGCGGCATTGCACGGGGTTCATTAAAATAAAGAAGCACCTCAATTCCCAGTATGCCGCACCGTTCCACCAGGCGATTCAGATTCTCCAGCCGTTTTTCCCATCCCACCGACAAATCCGGCGCCAAATCCCACGGATAGAGCGTGTACAACACACCCACCAGCCAGATCGCGTTGATCCCGCTGGCCGCGAGTTGTTCCAGATACCCCTGGCTGATCCCATCGACATCATCTCCGATCAACGGATCGCCATATCGCATCAGGTATGGGAAAACCATACGGAATGAAAACGCATCGGATGGCCCCTCCGGTCGCTGCATTTTCTGGTCAAATCGCTGTGTAAACCCAAACGGCTCCTCGGCCGGCGCATTGATCTGATCCCCCAGCTCCTCCTTCAAAATCCGCGCGATCTCGGCCGCGCGTGCCCGTGCCGCGGGCGTGGGGGCCGCATAATGGACCGGCGGACATTTGGGCTTGTATCCACCCAACTTCGACCACAAACCATCATCCTCGTTCAACCGGAAATCCATCGTCTTCGCATCCCACCCCAGCAACTCACACAATTGCTCGTACGGCAACAAATGCCAGTTTCGGCGAACGATACTGGATGAGTTTCTCTGTATCTCAACTGTTGCTATATGGCGTTGGTCAGGCAATCCCATGGACCGTGCGATTTCGCCGATCTGAGCCTCGGTTGCGCGTAATATTTTTGCGATCAGACCCGCCGGAACCACATCCCAATTCCGCCATACAACAGCATGGATAACGTCTGGAAAATGAGGAATGACAATAGGTTGCGGTGATTTTCCTGATGGCAGATCGGATATCTTCATCGTCATGCTCCAAGAGTGAAATAATTTCAAAAAATAATTGACATTGATTATGATACAGTGTATTATACCTGCATCAAGTTCGTTCGTAATCTGTATCGCATTGAGGCGTAAGTAATGCCCAAAGCCTTTATCAAACGAACCGCTTCCCAGCAGCTTGCCGAGCAGATTCATCGGCAGATCGAGCAGGGCACTTGGGCGGCCGGCGATCCGATGCCGAGCATGCGCAAGCTGGCCACAAAATACCATGTCAGCCTCGCCACTGTCCAAAGGGCAATGCAGGAGCTGGGCGATCGTGACATCATCAAGCTGCTGCCTCGCCAGGGCGGCATTGTGCAATCCATCTCGACCGCCGGCAATCGAACAAAAAACCAGATCGGCGTTGTGGTTGGATTGGATCCTTCGATTCACATTCCACTCTGGTGGAGTCAGCAGATTATCCATCACGCCCAGATGGTTCTGGCCGAAAGCGGGTATGTCCTGACTTTGTTTAATTACATGGTCAACAAGCCGGAT
>JADLBV010000057.1 GCA_020847545.1 Phycisphaerales bacterium | reverse complement strand
GATCAGCACCACTTCGGGGTGGTTCTTGCTGATCGAATTGGCGATCTTCTGCAACAGAACCGTCTTGCCGGTGCGCGGCGGGGCGACGATCAGCATGCGCTGACCCTTGCCGATCGGCGTCACCAGATCGACGATCCGCATGTTCAATTCCTTGGGATCGGTCTCCAGAATCAGCCGTTTGTTGGGATGCAACGGCGTCAAATCCTCAAAGTTGCTCGTCTCGGTGATCTTCTCGGGGTCTTCCCCGTTGATCGCCTCCACCCGCAACAGCGCGAAATAACGCTCCGATTCCTTGGGCGGACGAATCTGACCCTGCACCACATGCCCGTTGCGCAGGCCAAACCGCCTGATCTGGCTGGGGGAGATGTAAATGTCATCCGGCCCGGGCAGATAGTTGAACTCCGGGCTGCGCAAAAATCCAAACCCATCGGGCAGGATTTCCAGCACACCCTCGCCATACATCAGGCCATTCTGGCGGATGCGGGCACGCAGAATCTGGAAAATCAGATCCTGCTTCTTCATGCCGATGTAGTCCTGAATGCCTTCCTGCTTGGCGATGTCGTGCAGTTGCTGCACTTCCATCTGCTGAAGGTCCTTGATGAAGAGCTTTCCGCCCTTCACCTGTTCATACTTGGCATTGGTTTCCGCGTCGAGCGCCGCGATGTCATCGCTTTGGCCCGAATTGGATTCATATCGGTCCGGCGCGGTATCCAGCGCTGTCGCCGAATCCTGCGATTCATCCATGTCCGAATGATGTTGTGTCGCTTTGCGCGACTTCTGCGTGGACTTAGCCATTTGGCTTAGCCTCCAAATTGAAAGGGGTGAAAATTTCGATGTCGTCTTGCCCTGGCCTCAAGCCCGCCGTCGCTCCATCATGTTCAATGGGCTGCTCGTCCTGATGCCATCGAATCCTCCGCTTCTCGGCAACCGCCGCCGGGTGATCTGATGACTTAAGCCAAAAGGTGGGACCGCATCGGTGAAATAAATACGATCTATAGAAGGTTATGTATGATACACCCGGTCCCTGCCGGATGTTCGTTTCGTCGCAAAAAAAAGTTAAAAGGTCATGCTCATCCGGGATGATTGTAGGACACACGCCCCAACTCAGTCATCCCGCACCGGACGATTTTGATTCGCCGGACCCGCTTGCTGTAACGCTGAAAGTATTCGGGAGAGCACTTTTCTGGCTTGATCGCGGGTAAATTCAAGATCAGCGGTGTTACTTATGATATAATCGGAAATTTTTTCCTTCTTGTCTAGGGGTGTTTGCAAATTTTCTCTTTTTCGCAATTCCGCCTCATCCCACCCCCGGTTTTGCCTCACCCGCTCCAACCGCTCCTCCCAGGGGGCTTTGACAAAGACCAAAACATCACATTCCTTATCCCATCCGGCCTCCACCAAAAGTGGCGTATCCCAAATAAAGGCAAGGACTTGCGCATCATCGACGGCCGCCCGCATCACCTTGTCCCGCGCCTTCGCCACCCAGGGGTGTAAAAGCTCTTCCAACCGCCCGCGCTCGGCCTGATCGGCAAATACTTTCCGACCAATCCAATCCCGCCTAACCCGACCGGCCTTATCAAATGCCTCATCCCCCCACCATTGCCGGATCGTCCGCTGAATTTGCGGGTCTTCATACGCCTCCCGCACCTGCTCATCCGAGCCGATCACCAGGCACCTCATCTCACCGAACATCCGCGCCACGGTGCTTTTACCGCTGCCGATGCCGCCCAGAATTCCGATGATCGGTTTGCCCTGAAACACAACCGCATTTTCCCACAACCCCTTCGACCAATCCAGCGGCGGACATCCACCCTCTTCGATCCCACCCCTTCATTCGCTATACTCCCCACCAGTATGAGCATTCGAGTCGGCATCGTCGGTATCAGCGGCTACGGCGGCGGCGAGGTTTTACGCCTCTGCGCCACCCATCCCACGTTTGATCTGGTCTACGCGGCCGGCGAATCGTCCGCCGGGGCCAAACTGGTCGAAAAATTCCCCGGCATCGGCCGACTGGGCGATCTGGTCATCCAGAAATGGAACCCCGCCGATCTGCCACAACTCGATGTGCTTTTCGCATCGCTCCCCAGTGGCGAATCCAAGGAAGCCCTCGCCCGCGTGCCGGCCTCCACCAAAATCATCGACATCGGAGGCGATCACCGCTTTGTCGAAGGATGGACCTATGGTCTGGCCGATGTCTGGCCCGACCAAATTCGCTACCAAACCCGCATCGCCAACCCCGGCTGCTATCCGGCCGCATCACTGTCGGCGCTGGCACCATTGCTGGCCCACCATTTGATTGACCCCGCCAGCATCATCATCGACGCCAAATCAGGCGTCAGCGGCGCCGGCCGGGGTGGCGGCTCCACCTTTGGCTATGCCGAGGTCAACGAGGATGTCAGCGCCTACGGCCTGCTCAAACATGCTCATGTTCCCGAAATGACCAAGGCCTTGTCCCAAATCGGCGGCAAACCGGCGCAGATCACCTTCACCCCCCACCTGATCCCCATGACCCGCGGAATTCTGGCCACCTGCTACACCAGCGGCAGCGCCACCACCGAGCAATGCCTGCAAGCCGCACGGGAATTTTATCGAAACCGCCCCTTCGTCCGCGTGACCGACAAACCCCCGCACACCAAATGGGCCTTGGGAACCAATCTGGTTTTCGTCTCCTATGCCGCCGACCCGCAACGCAAACTGATCATGGCGCTGGGCGCCATCGACAACCTCGGCAAAGGGGCCGCCGGCCAGGCGATCCAAAACGCCAACCTGATCACCGGCCAGGATGAATCCGCCGGCCTGCAAGGCACCGCACTGTGGCCCTGATAACCCTGAAATGTAATGTAATTCCTAAAACTGCTGATTGGACTCGGGCACAATCACCACCTTGTCCAGCAGGATGTAATTGCGCCCCCGATATTCGGTCACAACGCCGGAAATTTTGAATTTCAAATCCCGGCTCGTCCGCGACAATTCATTTTCAATCGCCATCAGCTTCAAATTGGGCAGCAAAATCAACGGCGGGTCCTTCATCGCCTTGCCATCGGAATCGAACGTGAATTCCATCTGCTGACCATCGGCGCTGCGGGTCAAATGGCCGACGCGATCCACGATCAACGTCCCTTCGCGCAACACATTGACGCTCGGCGCCCCCGGCGCAACCGCCGCCGGCCCGCTTGTCTTGTCGGTCGTCGGCGCATCAGGGGCCGGTTGCAACGGCTTTGGAGCCGAATTGCCCGGCCGCAACAACCGATCCATCTCCCGATCCGCGCGTTCCGACCCGCTCTCACTGGGACGGGTGGCCGGCTGTGTGGCCGGATCCGCCCAGGCAAACAACGCCGCCGACAGGACCAATCCGCCAAGAATCGCTGTATATCGACTCATAATGATTCCATTCGCCAAAGACAACCGGCTTCCTATGCCCCTTGCGCCTGCGTCACCAAATACAACACCGCCATGCGCACCGCCAACCCATTGGTCACCTGCGTCAATATCCCGCTCTGCGGCCCATCCGCGATATCCGATGAAATCTCTATCCCTCGATTCATCGGCCCAGGGTGCATCACAAATACATCCTTTTTGCACCGCTGAAACCGATCCCACGTCAGCCCATACATGCGGGTAAATTCCCGAACCGATGGAAACTGGCTGCTTTTGATCCGCTCAAACTGCACCCGCAGCATGTTGACCACATCCACCTGTCCGATGATCGAATCCAGGTCGTTGGTCACCCTCGCCCCCATCGCCTCAAAACTTTTGCTCACCATCGTCGCCGGCCCGACCAGAATGACCTGCGCCCCCATCTTCGTCAGCCCCCACACATTGGATCGCGCCACCCGACTGTGGGCGATATCCCCCACAATCGCCACCTTCAACCCTTCGATTTTCCCAAATCGCTCGCGGATGGTGTACAAATCCAGCAATCCCTGTGTGGGATGTTCATGCGCGCCATCCCCCGCGTTGATCACGCACGACCGCACGCTGCGGGCCAGCAGGTGCGCCGAACCGGCGGCCGGATGTCGAATGACGATCACGTCCGTCCCCATCGCCTCGATGTTGCGCGCGGTGTCGATCAGCGTCTCACCCTTGCTGACACTCGACCCTTTTTCCGAAAAATCGATCGTGTCGGCCGACAACCGCTGGGCCGCCAGTTGAAAACTGGTGCGCGTCCGCGTCGAATCCTCCCAGAACGCATTGACCACCACACGCCCCCGCAAGGCCGGCACTTTTTTGATGCTGCGCGTCGAAACTTCCTTAAACGAGTCGGCCGTGTCCAGGATCGTGTTGATCTCCGTCGCGGACAAATCCTCCAGCCCCAGCAGATGTTTCCGATTCCAAACCGGTTTCGCTTCGGTCATGGTTGAACCACCCTCTGCTCCCCTTTGCCACCGGGGTTGGATACAGAAGCCGCCGCCTCCACCCGCACCTCATCCACCCCATCGTTCTCCGTCAGATGAACATTCACCCGATGATCGGCCGCCACATCCGCCAATTCCAACCCCACATAATCCGCCTGAATCGGCAATTCCCTCCCCCCGCGCCGATCCACCAGCACCGCCAGCCGAATCACGCTCGGCCGGCCAAAATCGACCATCGCATCCAGTGCCGCCCGAATCGACCGCCCGGTGAACAACACATCGTCCACCAGCAACATCGGTTGACCATCCAGTTGCAGATTGATCTCGGTCGGCCGAACCAACGGCTTGGGGCCGATCTCCGATAAATCATCCCGATAAAGCGTAATATCCAAAACCCCCCGTCCGATCTGTCCAAACCCCCGCGCCGCCAGCGCCTCCGCCAACCGCCCGGCCAGCGTCTACCCCCGCGTGCGAATCCCGATGATGTTCAGCTGCCGACCGGGCAAAAACTCCCCCACAACCCGCTCGACCAGCCGGTCAATCGCCCGCCTTACCTCCCGCTCATCAAACACCTTGTGCATCGCGGCCTAAAGGTAATCGCGGGCGACAACAACAACAAGCGCCTCCGACTTCCTCCCTCTCCCTGTACCCAGGGAGAGGGCTGGGGAGAGGGTTCTTCTGTTTTTCGGGCTGGAGGGTTCTTCGCATCGATAAATGCACCCTCTCCCTAACCCTCTCCCTGGGTACGGCTCGACTGAGCTCGCCGAAGTCAGGGAGAGGGAACCAAAGCTCAGGTAACCTATCGTTTCCCCGACAACATCTGCCGCAGCACCGTATGCAAAATCCCGCCATTGCGGAAATAATCAATCTCCACCGGCGTATCAATCCGGCAGGTGGTCACAAATTCGATCGGCGCCTGACCATCCACCACCACGCGAACCGGCACATCCGCCATCGGCTTCAATTGATCATCAATCTTGATGAAAATATGCCCTTCGCCGGTCAATCCCAAGCTCGACCGCGTCTGCCCTTTCTTATATTGCAGCGGCAGCACGCCCATACCCACCAGATTGGACCGGTGAATCCGTTCAAACGACTCGGCGATGACCGCCTTGACCCCCAGCAGATAAACACCCTTGGCCGCCCAGTCGCGGCTGGAACCCATGCCGTAATCCTTGCCGGCCAGCACCACCAATGGAACCCCGTCCGCCTGATATTTCATCGAGGCATCGTAAATGCTCATCACCTCGCCCGTGGGCAGATATTTGGTGACGCCCCCTTCCGTGCCGGGCGCCAGTTGATTGCGCAGACGGATGTTGGCGAATGTCCCGCGGGTCATCACCCGGTCATTGCCCCGACGCGAGCCGTAACTGTTGAAATCCAGCACGCCCACGCCGCTCTCCTGCAAAAACCGCCCCGCCGGCGAATCTTTCTTGATCGAACCGGCCGGCGAAATGTGATCGGTTGTGACCGAATCGGCCACCATCACCAACACGCGGGCATTCTCAATCGACTTGATCGGCTTGATGTCAGGCGACAAATTCGTGAAAAATGGCGGCTCCTGAATATAGGTGCTTGCGTCGTCAAAATTGAACAGCTCGCCACCTTTGACCGGAATGGCATTCCACTGCGGGTTGCCCTGGTCCACATTGGCGTATTCCTTGCGGAACATGTCCGCCGACACGCACGAGGCGATGATGTCGTTGACTTCCTGCTGCGTTGGCCAGATGTCCCGAAGATAAACCTCTTCCCCCTTGCCATTTTTGCCGATCGGCTCATCCATCAAATTCACATCCACCGACCCCGCCAGCGCAAACGCCACCACCAGCGGCGGAGACGCCAGATAATTCGCCTTGACGTGCGGGTTGATTCGACCTTCAAAATTGCGGTTTCCCGACAACACCGCCGCCGCGACCAAATCCCCCTTCTCCACCGCGCCGGCAATCGCATCGGGCAACGGCCCGGAGTTGCCGATGCAGGTCATGCACCCATATCCGGTAGTCTGGAATCCCAGTTCATCGAGATATTTGCTCAGCCCCGACTTGTCAAAATAATCCGTCACCACACGCGACCCCGGCGACAGACTGGTCTTGACGTAAGGCGGCACCTTCAGCCCCTTTTCCACCGCCTTTTTCGCCACCAAACCGGCGGCGATCATCACCGATGGGTTGGAGGTGTTGGTGCAACTGGTGATGGCGGCGATTACCACATCGCCATGCGTCATTTTCACCCAACGGTCATCCAGCGCCGCCAGAGCCGACGTTGGCTGATCCTTGATATGCTCGGCCCTGCAGGCTTCACGGGCGGCAATCTTCGGCTCCACGCCCGCGGGCGATTCGGCCGACCAGCGATCCAATCGCGGAGCGGTCGATCCATCCACTTTCTTTTTGAATACATCCATCAACGCCGACCGAAACGCCTGCTTGACCCCCCTCAATTCCACCCGATCCTGCGGCCGTCGCGGACCAGCCACGGATGGCTGCACGGTCGACAAATCCAACTCCAGCTTCTCCGTGAAATTCGGCTCCGACGCAGACTGCCTCCACAAACCCTGCTCCTTGCAATATCGCTCCACCAGGTCGATCTGCTCCTCCGCCCGGCCGGTCAGTCGCATATATTTCAACGTCTGGTCATCCACCGGGAAAAACCCAATCGTGGCCCCATATTCAGGCGCCATGTTGCCGATGGTCGCGCGGTCGGCCACCGACATGCGCTCCAACCCTTCACCATAAAATTCAACAAATTTCTCCACCACGCCATGCGACCGCAAAATCTGCGTGATGACCAGCACCAGATCGGTTGCGGTCGATCCCTCGGGCAGTTTGCCATGCAGTTTGAACCCCACCACCTGCGGCGTCACCATGTAAATCGGCTGGCCCAACATACACGCCTCGGCCTCGATCCCACCCACACCCCATCCCACCACGCCCAGCCCGTTGATCATCGTCGTGTGCGAATCGGTCCCCACCAGCGAATCAGGAAACGCCACCCCATCGCGCACCTGCACCACCTTGGCCAGATATTCCAGGTTCACCTGATGCACAATGCCGGTCGCCGGCGGAACCACCGAAAAATTCTGAAACGCCTTCTGCCCCCATTTCAAAAATTCATACCGCTCGCGGTTTCGCTCAAATTCCTTTTCCGAATTGAGTTGCAGCGCCAATGCCGTCCCATATTCATCCACCTGCACCGAGTGATCGATCACCAGATCCACCGGAACCATCGGGTTGATCTTCTGTGGATTGCCGCCGGCACGTTTCATCGCCGAACGCATCGCCGCCAAATCCACCACCGCCGGCACGCCGGTAAAATCCTGCAAAATCACGCGCGCGGGTTTGAATGGCAACTCCACTGGATTGGGCTTGGCCGCGTTCCAGGCCGCCAGACGCTTCACATCCTCCTCATTGACCTGAAAGTTATCCATGTTCCGCAAGGCGCTCTCCAGCAGCACCTTGATGGAAAAGGGCATCTTGTCCAGGTTCCCCATCCCCAGCTCGGCCAGCCGGCCCAGGCGATACGCCTTTAAGTCGCCGGCCTTGCTCTTAAGCGTAAACTGTGAACCAAACGGATTGGATGGAGTGTTGTTTGCCATAATGGGTGACTCTGTCTCGTGTAAAAATTGACCAGACGAACCAAAACATCAATCTTATGCGCCCCGCCATTTTGCCTCAAGCTGCAAAAACGAATGGATTTCCGAATTGCACCCCGACAAGCCGTTGCATAAAGTAACCCCACACAAATTCACCCAAGGAGAACCATATGCGACAAATCGTCATCACAAGCCTGTGCCTCGCCGCGATCGGCGTCTCCGGCTGCCAGAATCAGACCGCCACCGAAGCCAAACGTGAGCAGGACCGCAAGGCGATCCAGTTCACCCAGATGGAACACCAGCGCGACCAGGCCAACGACCAACTCAACGCCCTGCGTACCGAATTGACCGCCGCCCAACAGCAACTCGAACAGGCCAAACAACAAAACACCGCCCTGCAATCCCAATCGCAGGAGGACCAAAAAGCCGCCAAAGATGCACAGGCACAAGCCAACGCCTCAAGCGAAAAAATCAGCCAACTCGAAGCCCAGTTGAATCAGGCAACCTTGAAATCGGCCGAGCTGCAAAAACAGGTCGAAACCCTCACCACCCAGAACACAACCCTGAAAGATCAAAACGCCGAATTGAAGGCCAAAATCGAAGCCGCCCACCCACAACCCGCCACCCCGGCCACCCCCGACGACTCCACCCAACCCACCACCCGCGAAATGATGCCATAATAGCCAGTTTGTCATCCCCAATAGACGCAAAAAAGGCCGACCCATCCGGGACGGCCTTTTTCATTGATTGAATTAAAAAAAATCCGAAACTTACCACGCAAAATGCGCGAACGCCTTGTTGGAATCGGCCATGCGATGCGTATTTTCACGGGTGGACATCGCCTTGCCTTCCTTCTTATACGCGCCCATCAGCTCATCGGCCAAACGCTGACTCATGGGCCGCCCGCCACTGTCGCGGCAGGCTTCGAGAATCCACCGAAACGCCAACGACTGCTGCCGACGCTTGTTGACCTGCATCGGAACCTGGTAGTTCGCCCCACCCACCCGGCGGCTGCGCACTTCCACATACGGCTTGACGTTGTTCACCGCGGTCTCAAACAGCTCCAGCGGCGGAACATCCTTCAGCTTCTTGGCCGCGATGTCCATCGCATCATAAAAAATGGTCTGAGCCACCGACTTCTTGCCCGACCACATCAGACAATTGATGAACTTGCTCACCAGCTTGCTGTTGAATCGCGGGTCAGGCTTCAAAATCGTTTCACTAGCTGTAAATTTTTTGTATGCCATCTTATTTTTCTTCCATTTTTCCTATCGCCTCAACCACCAGATCGCCGCCACCAGGATCACCACCACAAACACGCAGACAAAGATGACACTCTTCAAATCCTGCTTGACGCCGCTTGATGTAACCTCCAACAGTACGCTCATTGGAACTTATTTGTTTCGCTTGGCCCCATACTTGCTGCGGCTGCGCTTGCGCCCATCCACACCCAGCGAATCCAGCGTCCCGCGGACAATGTGATATCGCACACCCGGCAGATCGCGCACACGACCACCCCGCACCAGCACGATGCTGTGTTCCTGCAGGTTGTGTTCCTCACCGGGGATATACGCCGTCACCTCGCGTCCATTGGACAACCGCACACGGGCGATCTTCCGCAACGCGGAGTTGGGCTTCTTGGGGGTCATCGTCTTGACCTGAAGACAAACGCCTCGCTTCTG
>JADLBV010000056.1 GCA_020847545.1 Phycisphaerales bacterium | reverse complement strand
GCATCGAAGGTGTCGAAGCAATCCTGGCTTTGCGAAGCAAATGGCTCAGCGAAGACGAGGAGTCACAACACTACTGGTTGGGGCTACCTCCCCGCAAACTGGCCGCATAAACTGTCACACGCCCGGTCAAATGGGCCAGGAGTCACTTGTGAGCAATTCAGTCAATCAACCGACCAATCGTCTGGCGAAGGAATCTTCGCCTTATCTGTTGCAACACCAGCACAATCCGGTGGATTGGTATCCGTGGGGAGATGAGGCATTTGAGGCGGCCCGCGCGCAAAACAGGCCGATTTTCCTGTCGGTGGGATATAGCACCTGTTACTGGTGTCACGTCATGGAGCGCCAGAGTTTTGAGAATCATGGCGTCGCCGACGAGATGAATCGTCGGTTTATCAACATCAAGGTGGACCGAGAAGAACGCCCGGATGTGGATCAGCTTTACATGATGGCGGTGCAGTTGCTGACCCGTCATGGGGGTTGGCCGATGAGTGTTTTTCTGATGCCGGATTTACGCCCGTTTTATGGGGGGACTTATTTTCCGCCGCAGGACATGCAAGGCCGGCCGGGGTTTGTCACGATCTTGCGGGGGATTGATGAGGCGTGGCAACAAAGGCGCGACGATGTGACGCGGACGGCCGATCAACTGGTGCGGATGCTGAGCCAACTGGCCGAGCCAGCCCGGCCAAAACAATCGTTACTAATCGATGCTCCAAGAGTCGATGAATGGATCGCGCGATCGGTTGGCGATTTCGATTCAACCCACGGCGGATTCGGCGGCCCGCCCAAATTTCCCCGTCAGACCTTGCTGGAAGTGATGCTGACCCAAAATGGTCCGAACATGCCATCGGTGTTGCGGACGCTGGATGCCATGGCGGCGGGGGGGATTCGCGATCATCTGGGGGGCGGGTTTCATCGCTATTCCACCGATGCCCGCTGGCTGGTGCCTCATTTTGAGATCATGTTGTACGACAACGCGATGCTGGCGTGGTGTTATGTCGAGGCGCATCGACTCACCGGCGAATCGCGCTATGCCGATGTGGCGAGGGGAATCTTCGATTTTGTGCTGCGTGAAATGACCGACCCGGCCGGCGGGTTTTACACCGCGTTCGATGCCGAGGTGGATGCGATGGAGGGGCAATCCTATCTATGGATGGCCCAACAGATCGAACAGGTGCTGGGAAAAGAGGATGCGAAGGTCTTCAACCGCATTTACGGCGTGGATCGCGGTCCCAATTTCGCCGATCCACATCATGGGGATGGCACGCCGAATCAAAATATCCTCTACCTTCCTCGCCCGCTGGAACTGACGGCCGAACTGGAACATCGCCTCTCCCCCATGCGCCAAAAACTGTACGAGGCGCGCCGACAACGCAAACAACCGCTGCTGGATACCAAAATCCTGACCAGTTGGAACGCATTGATGATCCGTGCGCTCGCCCTTGGCGGGATGGTGCTCAATGAACCGCGATATCTCCAAGCCGCTGGTCGAGCGGCGGAATTTTTGCTGAATCATCATCGCGATCCACAAGGCGAACTGTATCGCTCCAGTCGCGATGGCCGCCCCAAACACCACGGTTTTCTGGACGATTACGCCTTCTTCGCCCAGTCGTTGCTCGCTTTGTACGAATCAACCGGCCAATCCCAATGGCGCTTGCACGCGATGGACATCGCCAACCGGATGCTCGATCAATTTTATGAAGACAAAGTCTCCATTGGCGGGCTTTATTTCACGCGAGCCTCATCAACCGACCTGATCGTGCGACAAAAAGTCGGCGCGGATTCCCCATTACCCAGCGGAAACGCCGTGGCGGCGATGGTGTTGTTGCAACTGGGGCGGGTGCGCGAGTCGGCCGCGGTTCTTGAGGCATTTTCAGGCCAAATGGAAGAACAGGCCGAGGGGATGAGCGCGATGGTGCAGGCGACACTCCAATATATCCGCCAATCCGGGTCGTTGTCGGTTTCGGCCGATGTATCCTCATCAGATCGGCCGTTGTCGCCCCATCAGTTGGCCGAAGGAATCGTATCAATATCGGCCGACCGAACCGACCCCAATCGCCTGTTGGTGCGCGTTGAGATCGCCAACGGGTTCCATATCAACGCCCACCAACCCTCGGCCGGCCTGCTGGCCACGCAATTGACGGTGATGGGGGATGCCGCATCTCAAGTCCGTCAGATCGACTATCCACCGGGTGAACAGCGGTCCTTTGAATTCGCACCCGAACCCGTCGCCGTGTATGAAAACACAATCACCATCGCGGTGATTTTCAATCAACCACAATCAGACCGGCCGATCACTCTATCACTGAGATATCAAGCCTGTGATGACCGCGCCTGCCTTCCGCCGGTGAGCAGGCAATGGACCATCTGAAATCGGGCATCAGCCCGCGGGTTCGATCAGACTTGTGAGCCGACTCATAAACGATTCGGCAACGGCGACGGCGCGATCAGGCGAAATCACAGCCCCGCGATAACTCAACCCCAGATGAAACCGATCCCCCAGCGTCGTCGGCGTAAACGCCAGCGGAATCATCGGCCCGGTGGGGGAGATGCGGATGTAATCCAGCAGGGGCGATGGATGATATCGGCTCGTCCACGTCCGATTCAGATTGATGTTGGAAATGCCGGCCGCCAGCGGCATGTGCTTTCGATAAAATGAAAAGGTTTTTTCAGGCTTCAGCAGTCTTCCCGCCGCATGAGCGACAAAGAGCCAGACAATCCCCGCCGATGCGGCATGGCGGAGTTTAAGCAGTCTCGTCTGCCCGGCAACCGCGCGCACCAGGCGTGGGAAATGAGTCAGATCGGCCGGGCGGCACAAAACGGTTGTGAATCCCAGAAACAACCCGAACGTGCGCGATAAATCCTCGCGGCTTTCCGGCCGCAGGTCCACAATCGTCCCCACCGCCAAATCCTGTCGTCGGCGGTTGACCTGCATCGGGACATGCCGATGACACGCCTCGGCGATGGCGGCCAGAAACAGGTCGTTGACCGTGATCCCATGTTCGCGGGCAAATATTCGCAACCGATCAATCCACCCAGCCGGGGCGTCAAACCGCGCAAAACGCATGTCATAATCGGTCGATCCGGATGTTCGGATCTTTCGACATCGACGCAGCCGACCAAACCACCGCGGCACCGCCAGCAATCCATCCAGCAACCGCCAATTCACCTTACGAGGCCCGAAATAATGCCAATATCCACCCTCGGGCGCGCAAACCGGCGCGTTTTGCACCGCCATCGGATCATGCAGCCGCTTGAACCATTGCTCCAGCAGCATCCGTATCGAAACACTGTCCCCGATCCAGTGCTGATAAATCACCCCCATGTAATGATGATCCGATTGCTGTAGCACGAATGGCCGCAACGAACCTTGGCTGACGTTGTCGGATTGACAATCAAAATGCCGGTTGATCTTGTCGGATAAATAATCTTCCAGCGTGATGTTTGGAGGGACCAGATGCAATTTGGTCGGTTGTGTTCCATCCCCCAACCCCAATGTCACCAGTGATTGTCCCCACGCGTTTTGAATGGAATCCGCATCGCCCTTGCCGGCGATTTTAAGAACCTGCGCCGCGTTGTACGGATGCACCTGATCCCATCGTCGGACCACGCGCTGGAAGATGTTGAGCCGTGTGGTTCGCATGTCCGACGGATGATGGATCACTTCACGTTTGCGCCTTGCCGCTGCCGACAAATGGGGATAAACCGCCCCGTCCGTGCAGCATAGTCAACATACGCCTGTCCGTGAAGTCGCGACAGATGATTCTCCTCGCGTCGGGCCTCCCATTGCAGCAGCGCCAGATGCGCCATCGCCACCACAATCATCGCCGGCGATGAAACCGCCGCCACGGTTGCCAGCATCAACACCGATGACAAGCCATAAATGGGATGTCGCACATACGCATATGGCCCGCTGACGATCAGTTGGGTTTTCTCGGCCGGGTTGATCCCCATCCGCCATGATTTTCCCATCCGTCTCCAGCAAACCCAGGTCGCCACAAACGCCCCCGCCGCCATTATGGACGCGATCCACGAAACCATCGGCCATTGAACCATCGGCCGAAGAACCACCGGCAATCCCCCTCGCAACGCCACCAGCAGCGGCAAAATAATCCACAGACCAACCAGTGGAATCCACATGATCCGCAGCCACCGACCCACCGGTTCAGGTGGGATGAAATTGGCCCCCAACTCAAACTTCTTGCGCCGGCGCAACTTATGCGCCATGCGCACCACCCTCGCCCAATAAGCGAGCAACAGACATCCGATCATGAGCGCGGGCCAGGAATAAATCATGAGCAAATAATGGAGAAATTACGGATGGATCAACGCAACGGCCACCGGCATCGTCGCGGGTTGAGAACGCATTTTCATCCAGTCGGCCTTGGGCGGGCAGGTATCCAGCACCAGTTTGATGACTTCCTCCCGCATCTTCTGATTTTCCCCCATATTAAAATGATTGATCTCTTCCGCCAGTGCCGGATCATCTCGATTGAGGTCCACATTGGTCAGCGCAACCGATGGGTCGGCGGGTTTCAAATCGGTGCCGCGAAAGACCGGCAGAAAATCGGTCACGCCGTTGGGACAGTAAAAATTGATCGTCCGCCTGACATTGACGGGAACCGCATCGGGCAAAACCGGATCGAGCGTGATCAACAGATCAACCCCGACACCCGCATCAGCCAGCCGCCGCGAAATCAATATCGCATCATCCGCCCCGAATGAATGGCCGATCAGGATCAACGGCTCAGGATGAGGATCAGGCCGATACCGGGCGATCAGCCGGTCGGCGATCTCCCGCCACTGGTCATTCTCATAAACCTGGGTGCGCACCCCATCCAACTCACATTGGGACTGAAGGTCATACAACCCCGGCGACAAAACACCCATGAATCCACGCAAAATATAAACATTCCCCGCCCGCTGAAGATTGGAAACCGGCTGCACGGCGTCCACGTCCCCACCCGAATTGAAAATACAACCACAAACCGCAATTGGCATCAATGCCAGACACAAAGCCAGTGTTGCATGGACAACTCTCTTCACAACTTCACGATAAATCAGCCGGTGGGGATTGGCAACTTGTGATCCGGCGCGGTGGTGGCCGGCCGGGTGGTGGTCGATTCCGCCAGTTTTTGTCTCGCCTTGGCCAATTCGGTCGCCGCGGTCGGATGATCCGGCTTCAACCGCAGTGCCGCCTCAAAATGGGGAATCGCCTCGGCATATCGATGCAGATTCATCAGCGCCATCGCCAGATAATAATGCTCATCCACCATGTTGACCCGCAATTGCGGCGGCAGCGTCGGGTTGATGCGGATGATCTCCTCGATTTCGGCGATGGCTTCATCAATGCGATTCAACCCCGCCAATGCCCAGACATAATTCGCCCGGCTCAGGTTGGATTGTGGTCGCAGTTCGATGGACTTTTTCAGATGCCTGGCGGCTTCCAGCAGTTTACCTTGTCGGGTCAACAAGACACCAAGGTTGTTGTGTGCCGCTGAACTTCCGGGGTTGATCTCAATCGTATGGTTGCACAAGACAAAATCGTCAAACCAATACCCCGCCTGCGCGATGGATCGCACCGACAGCACCGCAAGCACAACGCCGCAAACACCCACCACGGCCGGGGAAGTGATTTTTGAAACCCCCCACGCGCCCGTCATCGCCACGCCCACCATCGGCAAATACAGATAATGGTCCGAAACAGTGGACTAAAACTGAAACAAAAACGGCACAAATCCCGCCACCGGCAACATCCCAATCACAAACAACGCAAACCCCGCCCACAAATAAGGATACCGCCGTCGCAAAATCCACAATATCACACCCAGCAACAGCGGAATCGCGCTGATCACCCAAATCCATCGCAATTCCAGCACCCGCTGCGGAAGCCACCCATAATCAAACCCCAAATGCGCCGGCCAAATCAGCTTGTACAGATAAAACGCCACCGAAAACCCCGCCACCAGCGGCCGATCATGCCACGGAACGCCCAACACCTGCGCCTGTTGCACAATCCTCGTCACCACCATGCACCCCATCGACAACACAAACCATGGCCACAATGCCAATGCCACTTTTTTTACCGGCTTACGCAACAGCCACAGATCAATCACGCCCGCCATCGCCGGCGTCACCATCGCCGTCGGTTTGGAGAGCATCCCCAGCACAAATGCCGCAATCGCCCCGATATAAAACCATTTGGCAGTTTTTTGTTCACCCGATTCCCGATATCGCACATACAACAACAATGACAAGATGGCGAAAAATCCGCACAGCAGGTCTTTTAATCCCGCCGCCCAGGCAACCGTCTCCACCTGCACCGGATGAACCGCGAACAACACCCCGCCCAGCATCGCGGCCCATCTTTTGATCCGAAGTTCACACAACAACGCAAACACCAGCGCCGCCGTCGCCGCATGAACCAGCACGCTGGCCGCATGAAACACCATGGGATTCAGTTGAATCCCCATGTCATCCGCCACCCGCAGCCGAGCCATCCACGCCAATACGCCCCAGATGCTGTAAGTAACCGGAATATAAAGTGCCTGCGAAGGCGTCCACCAATATTTGATCACACTCTCAAACGTCGGCGGGTTCATGTCCGGGTTGTGATGGATGTTGACGTTGTCATCCCACCACAAAAAATCATTGCTCACCACCCGCCCCATGGTGAAGACCGCCGCCAGCAACACAACCAGCAGCGGCCATGCCGGCGGCTTTGTGTTTTCCACCTTCAATTGTTGATTGGAGGGTTTAGCCATTCATTTCAACCCGATGCCGGCGCGATTATCGCCGCCATTCGTCCCGTGATCCCATTCTCCCGCCGATGGGAAAAAAATTCCGCCTCATCACGATAGGTGCATCGGTCCGTGGTGTCGATCCGACCGGCCGGCACACCCGCCCGTATCAACTGCAATTCAATACCTGCCCGCAAATCCACATGTGCCTTTTGATGTCCCTCTCGACTCACCGGCGCCTGCTCGCCAAACGCTTCGCCAAACGCCTTTGCCACCTCATCCCCCACCTCAAAAGCCGACAAACCAATCGACGGGCCAATCGCGGCAACCACTTTTGACGAACAAATGTCGGCCGACAAGGATAATTTTTCCACCGCCGCCGGCACCACGCCCGCCACCACGCCTCGCCAACCGGCATGAACCGCCCCCACCCATCTCCCATCCCCGCTGGCCAACAACACCGGCACACAATCCGCCACCCGCACCGACAAACACGCCATCGGATCGTCCGTCACCAACCCATCGGCTTGCGTGTCAAATATAAACCCTTGTGCCTGCTTCACTTGCGCAACGCAATTCCCATGCACCTGATGCACCCGAACCAATTTGTGTTCCCCACACCCCGCGGCCTGCATTAACAGATTATAATTGGCTTCAATATTCTCCTTACGATCCTGCAGCTCATAACCATTGGGATTTCCAAGATTTAACGAATCAAAGGGCGGCTTGCTGACACCCCCGATCCTCGTACTGAATGCGTGTGCGATGCCCCGCGCCCGCAAAAGAGGCGAATAATAAATGACCACCCCCTGATTGCTCGTCTCTCGTTGCAGCATGACAATTGAGGATGGTATCCAACATCGCCGACTTGACCAGTCTTACTCTGTTCGATGTCCCAAATTCCAGAGTTTGCGACTTTTCCTGTCAGATCGCTATGATCCAAAACTTCCACCGGAGCCTTGCCATGCGAAAGCCCGTTTGCCGAACCGCCGTCTTTCCCGGCCAGTTTGATCCCATCACCAATGGCCACCTCGATGTCATCCATCGCGGAATCGAACTCTTCGACCGCCTGATCGTGGCGGTGGGCAACAATCCCGAGAAAAAAGAGCTTTTTCCCCAGGATGAGCGGGTACAAGTCATCCGCGATCTGGTCAAGGAATGGGAAGGGGTCAGCGTCGAAAGCTACAGCGGCCTGACCGTCGATTTTGTTCGCCAGGTAAACGCCAACGCCATCCTTCGCGGCATCCGGGATGCCTCCGATTTACGCTACGAATTTCACCTTGCCATGGCCAACCGCGCGGTGGGAGGGGTTGAAACTGTTTTTATAATGACCAGCGACCACCACGCCCTCACCAGCAGCAGCCTCATCCGTCAGATTGTCGCACTGGGTGGAGATGTCCGAAAATTGACCGGACTTTTACCCAAAATTGTTATTAAAAGGCTCCTGGAAAAGCAAAAAACCACCCCCGGCCTGGCCTCAGCCATCTCGGATGTGCCCATAACTTGAGCCATCAGCGGGGGTTGTGTTGGCTCGAAAAAAATTGTCGATCGCGCAATTTTTTCTTGATTTAATCGATCCTCTTCCGCTAAACTAACAATTGACATGGTCCGGGGTCTTTTTATGAGACTCCGGAATTGAGAGTCGTCAACATGGAATTACTCGTCGGCGGCGTTCGCCGGCGAATCAACCAGTCAGGTGAGAGCATTGCAGCCGCGATCGACGATACAGCCCCACGTTTTTCCCCTGGAGCTGAAAACGGCAATCATTTCTATATTCCGATTCCCGTCGATCCGACCGGCAAAGCTGGAACCTGACGCATCTGAAAGGAGCTTCTTTATGAAGCGTCAGAGTCAGTCCAAGGGCTTTACCTTGGTCGAGTTGCTGGTCGTCATCGGCATTATCGCGCTGCTGATCTCGATCCTGCTTCCCTCGTTGAATCGTGCCCGTGAGACCGCCAACCGCGTGAAGTGCGCCAGCAACCTGCGCCAAATCGGCCAGGCCCTCCTGCTGTACGCCAACGAAAATCGCGGCGCGTATCCGCGGACTTACTATGTGGCCGGTAATGCTCTCGATCTGAGCAACACCGGTTTCAAAATCTCCAACCCCTTCAACACGACCAGCGGCAACGTCGGCACCAACAACGTGCCGGCCGCAATGTTCCTGTTGCTGCGGACCCAGGACATCACCTCCGAGGTGTTCACCTGCCCCAGCAGCACCGGTGAGAAGGACGAATTCGGCGGCGGCAGCAACTCCGCCCTGAACCGTTCCAACTTCTCCAATGGTTCGGCTGGTTCCGATGCGGGTTCTACCGCCACTTCGATCGCCAAGAACCTGAGCTTCAGCTTGGCCGCCCCCTATCCGGATTCAACCGGCATCGGTGGCGGATATCGCTGGTCCAACAGCCTGACGGCGGACTTCGCCGTGGCAGCGGATATCAACCCTGGGGTCACTCCCGCGGCTGATAACGTCATCTCAGGTCTGTTGACCACCACTGCCTCCAGCAGCGACCTCAAGCTGGGCAACAGCAACAACCACAACAAAGACGGCCAGAACGTCCTGTTTGGTGACGGCCATGCCGAGTTTGTCTCCACCTGCCGGGTGGGCGCCAACAAGGACAATATCTATACCGGCGGTACAAGCGGCTATACCGCTTCGACCGGTGTGGGTGGTTTGTCCACCGGAGCCACTGGCGGTCTGCCGCGTGACGGCAACGACAGCGTCCTGCTGCCGACGGACGACAACTAGTCCGATTCAGTCTTCTCATCCGATGCAAATCGGATGAGATACTGAAGATAAACCAAGAACCCGCCTGTCGCGATCAGGCGGGTTCTTTTCTGCGCACATGCCATGAAGACCCAGTGTAGGGTGGGCACCGCCCACCTCCTCATCTGAACCACGTTTTTTCTTGCTTAAATGTCACGGCCATCGCTAAGCTGTGCTCATGCAGGATATGTTGCCGCCGCTGACGGAGGAGGGTGCGGGGTTTGAACCGGTGCGCATCCGTCAATTCACTGTTTTCCTGGAAAACAAAGTCGGCCGGTTGCAAACACTGGTTCGGTCGCTGGAGGAGATGGAAGTCCGCATCGTCGCCCTATCAATCGAACAGTCGGCCGACTCGGCACTGGCCCGGCTGATCTGTGCCGATCCGGATACATCCCGGCGGGCGTTGATGGAGGCGGGATTCGCCTTTTCCGAAGTCGATCTGTTGGCCTTGGAACTCCCCAAACGAACCCGACAACCCCTCATCGCCATCTGCGCAGCATTGCTGGCGGCCGAGATCAACATCCATTACGTCTACCCGCTCCTGTCCTATCCACGCGGGCCGGCACTGGCATTATATGTGGACGACCCAACGCTCGCGGCGCAACTTCTGATTCGCAAGGGGTTTACGCTCATTGGCGAAAGCGACCTGCGGGATTAAATCAACCTCGGTTCGCTCATGGGCCGATAATCAACTCTATCATGGCCCTGATCGGATCATTTTTTCGACGATTGTTTTGCCGGCCTCAAAAGACGCTACGACTGAATCCGCAGATTTCTTCCATCCATCCCCCCGACCAGGCCGAGCGACTTCGCCTGCTTGTGGCTGCCCAACAAGCTGCTTGACCGATTGACCATGATTTCCCTTAAATTTTTTGTCGGGTCCGCACCCGTGCGGACCATTTCATTTCGGTCTATCGGCGGCCCAACCGGCTGATTATTCCATCATCGTTAATCGCAAAAAGGGTTTGGATAGGCCATTTCCCAAAATTTCCCGGAAAATTTCCTTCAACGCCTCGCGTTCGCCCGGCCACATCACGGCATCCGTGATTTTATCCCGCGGCACCCACCGATAAGCATCGTGTTCGCCATTGAGCTTCACTTCCTGATCGCGCCCAACCAGAACGCAAAAACAGGGAACATGCCAGATGGCTTCTTCGTGTGCCAGATAAAAATTTTCGAGGGTGCTGAGTTTATAAAACTCGGCCGGGATCAGGTTACATTCTTCGCGCAATTCGCGCAAGGCGGCCTGCCATGCGGTTTCAGCGCCTTCGATCCGCCCGCGCACGGTTTGCCAGGTTCCACCCAGATAATCGCCGGCGGATCGGCGTAGCTGTAAAAACTCGTGTTCGCCGGGATTTTGGGCCGGGCGGACGATGTGACAGACGATCATGTCGGTGCGGACTTGCAAACGACTCCTTAAATGTTCTTAACGTTTTGTTCGGGCATAGGATTGTCCATCCACCCGTTTGGCCAGCCCTTTTAGGGTTAAATAGGTCAATTCCTGCAGGACTTGCTGGGCGGGCAGGCCGGTCTGTTCGATGAGTTGGTCGACCGAGATCGATTGGCCGTCCAGTTGGGATAGAATTTGTTGGCCGGCGGGGCTGATGTTGATGTTGAGGGGTTTGCCGGGTGGCGGTTCAGCCGGTTCGGTTGCTTCTATCGGTTCCAATGGAGGCAACGTCGATTCCAATTCGGCAGGCAGGGGGCCAAGTTCGGATAAAATATCTTCCAATCCGCGTGTCAGCACCGCCCCTTGGCGGATCAGTTCATGCGGGCCGGTGGAGAGCGGGTTGTCCACCCGGCCGGGCAATGCGAAGACTTGGCGGTTGTGGTCATCAATACACTGGCGGGCGGTGATCAACGCGCCCGACCGTTCATCCGCCTCCACCACCAGCACGCCGCGCGACATGCCGGAGACGATGCGGTTTCGACGGGGAAAATTTTCCTGCAACGGAGGCGTCCCCAGCGGATATTCGCTCAAGACCGCCCCGCGCCCGGCGATTTGTTTGAAAAGCGAGGCATTTTCCGGCGGATAGACGATATCCATCCCGCATCCCAGCACCGCGATGGTGCGTCCCTGTGGGTGCGACAGGGCGCCGCGATGAGCCGATGAATCAATACCCCTGGCGCCGCCCGACACCACCGTCAAACCCGCACCCGCCAATAATGCCGCGAAACGCTCCGCCTGTTCGCGCCCGTAATAGGAGCATCGCCGCGAGCCGACAATCGCCAATGCGTGAAGGTCGCGCGGCTCGATCGTCCCCATCAGATACAACACCAGCGGCGGGTCGGGGATGGTCCGCAGCAACGGGGGGTATCGATTGTCGTCGATGGTGATGATTTCGATGCCGGCCTGACGTGAACGCTCCAATTCGCGCGGGACTTCATCGGCGGTTTCTTTGAGGGATTGGTAAATGGCCCGCGCGCGGGTGTTGCCGATTCCTTCGGCCATTTGCAGCTCGTGGATGGAAGCGGCACAGACACGCTGGGCCGATCCCAAGGCCGTGATGAGCCGACGGGCCAGGATCGGCCCGATGCCGCTGGTCAACGCCAATTGGAGATTGTGCATTGTTCCCACGCGGCCAAACCTCCCAATCAACTGCCAAATGCAGCCGGCAGGATTCGAACCTGCGACCGGCGGATTAGAAATCCGCTGCTCTGTCCAACTGAGCTACGGCTGCGACCGATGGCTATTTGAGGCCCAAGAGGCCGCGGCCGTCAAGAGCGGTGGGAATATTTATGTGGTTTGACGGATTTCGGTCCCATGCCGCTGGTCAAATGCCATCAATTACTTATGCCCCTCCGGCCGCTTTTCGCCCAGATATTTATCGCAGATCGCCCCGGCCAGATCGATGTCGTTGATGTTCGCCAGTGTACACAGCCACGCCACGCAATCGGCGAATTCCTCCGACAGGTTCGCACGGTCATCTCGTGCCAGCGCGCGGGCCAGTTCGCCGACTTCCTCGCTGAAATGAAGCCATGTTCCGGGTGTGCCGCGGGCGCGGTCGGCTTTTTCGTAACGTTCGGAAATGTGCCGCTGAAATTGGGAGAGGGTCAATGTGCGTGGGTCCATGATGGTCGCTCAAAAATAAAACAAACCCCAAACAAGCAATTTGCCGTTCTGTTCGCATCGCGGCATTTGTAGGTCCGGCTGTGCCGGGCGTTTTCATTGTCGTTCGGCACAGCCGGACCTACAGGGCGCAATGTGGGTAGTACGGTAAACAGTTGCAAAATAAACAAACCCCCGCCTGTTGGGGCGGGGGTTTGAGAGGTCTGGACTGATCAGAATCGATTAGTACCGATCCCGGCCGCCACGGTCGCCGCGGTCACGACCGCCGCCGCCGAAGCCGCCTCGGCCGCCACGGCCACCGCCGCCGCCACCGAAGCCGCCACGGCCACCGCCGCCACCGCCGCCACCGAACCCGCCGCCACGCTCTTCGCGGGGACGAGCTTCGTTGACGGTCAGGGCGCGCCCGCCGTGCTGTTGACCATTGAGGGCCGCGATCGCGGCTTGTGCCTCATTGTCATTGGCCATCTCGACAAAACCGAACCCTTTGCTGCGGCCGGTCTCGCGATCGTTGATGATCTGCGCCGACTGCACCGACCCGTGTTGTGCGAACAATTGTTCCAGATCGGAACTGCTCACATCATAACTCAGGTTCCCGACATACAACTTCTTACCCATTTGTAATCTCCTATAATGGATGGGTAGACTCAGGCCCAATTACTTGTGGTGGTTCTTTCAGGGCCGATGCGAAAGAGGTTGACATGCCAACCATCGCGGTAGGGATGCGGTCGCAAACTAATGGAGAAGGGCACAAACACTGAACACTTTCCCAAGCCGATCAACTAACCCGCCACCTTACTGAAGTTCTGTTATAACATACCCACCATGCAATTGAAAGCAAAAATTATTTATAAGCGGTTTTGGCACTTCCCGCTCAAGGTTGCCTTCGCATCCATTTTGGCCATTTCGATGGGGATTGGCACACTCGCCCTAGCGGCCGAGCCTCCTGTGCGGGTGTTTGCGGCCATTAGCCTTAGCGAGTCATTAACCGATGCTGCCAAAGAGTTTAAGGCGCAGACAGGCATATCAATTTTGTACAATCTGGGGGCCAGCGGTCAGTTGGCGGCACAGATCGAACAGGGGGCGCCGGCGGATGTTTTCATACCCGCCGCCGCCAAACAGATGGAACCGCTGATCAAAGTCGGCATGGTCCGATCTGAGGATATTTCCATCATCGCCCGCAATCGGATGGTGCTGGTGAGTCCAAAAGATATCAAATATCCTCCGGGTGGATTCCAAGCCCTTGCGGGATCAGATGTTACACGAATTGCGATTGGCGAGCCGCGTACCGTGCCGGCCGGCCAATATGCGTTGGAAGTACTCAAAAGCCTGGATCTGCTCGATACGGTCAAGGGAAAACTGATTTATGCGGCCAATGTCCGCCAGGTACTCGATTATGTCGAGCGGGGCGAGGTGGATGCCGGGCTGATTTATCAGAGTGATGCGATGACTTCGGATCAGATTCAGGTGGTCGCGGTCGCCGAGTCAAATTGGCATACGCCGATCGAATATCCCGCGGGCGTGTTGAAAAACAGTGACCGCAAGGCGCAAGCCGAACAATTTGTACAATGGCTGGCCGGCCCTGATGGACAGCAAATCCTGAAGGCGCATGGATTTAGTGATGTCGAGCCGACCAGCCGCCCCGCGGGCGAATAGGACAGGCAACCATCGGAAAAGTGTATGGATGATTTAGCATCGGCACTATGGTTGTCGGCCAGGGTGGCGACGACGGCGACGGCGGTGGGGGCGTTGCTGGCCGTGCCGCTGGCGTTCTGGTTGGCACATCGGCGGTTTTGGGGCAAAAGCATTCTGGAAGCGATTTTGACGGTTCCGTTGGTCTTGCCGCCGACGGTGGTGGGTTATTTGTTGATTTTGCTCATGGGAACCCGCGGCTGGCTGGGGCAATGGTTGCATCAGGCGTTTGGGTATCGATTTTTGTTCAGTTACGAGGCGGCGGTGATCGCGGCGGTTGTGGTTGGTTTCCCGCTGCTTTTATTGCCGGCCAAGGCGGCGTTTGAATCGATCGAACCGGAGATGCAGGAACTGGCGCGATTGTTTGGGGCAGGCCCATTGTCCACCTTCTGGCATGTGAGCCTTCCATTGGCCAGAAGGGGCATTGTCAGTGGGATGCTGCTGGCGTTTGCGCGGTCGCTGGGCGAATTTGGCGCAACGGTGATGGTCCTGGGGACGACGCCCGGAAAGCGGACGCTGCCGGTGATGATTTATGTTGAATACATCGACCGCCATGCCGAGCGCGCCTGGCCGGCGGTGGTGCTGTTGTCGGCGGTTTCTTTTGTTGTGATTGCGATGCGCAACCGCTGGCTGGGTGGACGGCAGGTCTAGGACGCCTAAAATTTGTCACCATGAATGAAGATCGACTCCATCAGTTGCAGGCCATGCTACTCAAATCGCCCAAGGACGCTTTTTTGCTGTACGGATTGGCGATGGAATTCAAGAAGAAGGGACAGTCGCAAACGGCGCTGGATTATCTTCAACAGGTGATCGAAGTGGATCCGCTCTATTGTTACGCCTATTTTCAGCGGGGGCAGATTTTTGAAAATCTCGGCGAACCAGAGGACGCCCGCAAGGCGTATCAACTGGGCATCGACGCGGCCGGCCGAAAGGGTGATGCCCATGCCCAACAGGAATTGCAGGGGGCTTTGTCGATGTTGGAATAGTCTGATTATTGCCTTGGATGTGTTTGAACAATGGTGGAAGGAATCGTCAATTATCTGAACGAACCGGAATGGCGCCGACAGCACCGTTGGCGCAAGGCGATCTGGACCACCATGTCGCGCGTCGGGTTGACGGGTGTTCATGCGTTGCCGATGAACCGGCGCTGGGTGGAGATTCAGCGTCGGCCGATGCCATTGGTGAATCTGGACCCGGCGCTGGAGGGGTTGAAGATTGTTCAGATCTCAGATTTGCATTACAGCCCGATGGTGTGGCAGCGATATCTGATGCAATACGTTCATTGGGTGAATGAACTGACACCCGACCTGATCGTCGTCACGGGGGACCTGATCACCGGCGGGTATCGATATGCCCATCGGATTGCGACCATTTTGTCACACTTGAAGGCCCCGCGCGGGGTGATCTGCACGCTGGGGAATCACGACTACAGCATTTACGGGCGAAACGGTTCGCTGGAGGGTCGTCGACGGGGGGATTATCTGGAAAAATGTTTGCGGAATCGCGGGTTGATCGTGTTGCGCAATGAGTCACAGATGATCTGGGTTGAGGGGGCGAGCCAGCCGCTGGCGCTGGTGGGGTTGGATGATGAATGGTCGGGACATATCGACCCGGATGAGGCGTTTGCCGAAGTGGATCCGAATTTGCCGATTATTTGTTTGAACCACAATCCGGTGAATGTCAGGGAATTGCTTGGATATCCGTGGCAATGGATGCTCAGCGGGCATACGCACGGGCGGCAGGTGGCGACCAGCCGGTTTGGTCAGCGGTTTTATCCGCACAAGTATCGGCATTACACCCATGGACATTACCGGGTTGAGGGACGTGACTTGTACGTCAATCGGGGTTTGTCGTATGGCCAGCGGGTGCTGGATTGGTGTCGGCCGGAGATTACGGTATTCAAAACCGTGCGTCGGGCGGGATAAATTTAGGATTGATGTAAGTCTTTTTCGATAAACCATTAACGATCAACAACCTGATCCATGAATTGGTCATTTTACAGTTGACCGGCGGGCTTTGTGGGGTGATAATAAGGTGTATGTCGAAGTATCGCCTTGACAGTTTGGCGGCTTTGGCCCGGCAACTGGAGTTCGCTCCGGTGCCGCGTCGTACCGCCCAGGTGTCGGCGGCGGAAGAACTGTTGCACGACATCGATCCCGCCAAGGCTTACCCTTACAGTTTTGTCGTTTATCGCATTACCGGATATCACCCCAAGGAGGAGGTGACGGCGGACCTGTTGACGGGTCTTGCGTTGCAACATGACCTTGGGGTTTTGATTGAGCAGTTGAGCGACACGCTGGATGTACCGGCAGGCTCGGCCGTGGAGCCGGTCTTGACCATCGAGCAGGTCAGCGAGCGATTCAACGTCACCAGCAAGACGATTCAGCGGTGGCGTCGGCGCGGGTTGCCGAGCCGTCGGTTTATCTTTGCCGATGGCAAGCGACGGGTGGGGTTTCTGGTCAGCAGCGTTGAGCGGTTTTTCGCCTCGCATCAGGACCAGATGACGCGAAGCGCCAATTTTTCGCAGGTGGACGCGGAAGAAAATGAATTGATTTTACGGCGGGCACGTCGGCTGGCGACACAGTGCCATTGCTGCACCAATGAGATTGCCCGGCGGATCGGACGAAAGCTCAACCGTTCGCCGATTACGATTTTGCACACCATTCGCAAGCACGATCAGTTGCATCCGGATAGGGCGGTTTTTCCATCCGCGCCGGCGGCGTTGAGTGACGCGGATCGGGTGGCGATCGCGCGGACCTATCGCCGCGGGGCGACGCTGGCGGAACTGGCCGGGCGGTATGGGCGGACCAAGGCCGCGATGTATCGGATTGTGGTTGAGCAGCGGCTGGAGCGGCTCAATCGTCGCAAGGTGAAGTTTATCGATGATCAGTTATATCATCAGGATGATGCGGCCGGCGCGGTGGAGGCGATTGTTCGTCAGGAGAGCCTGGCCGATCCGCAAAAGGGTGAGGCGCTGCGTGTGCCGAAGGATTTGCCGGCCTACATGCAGGAGTTGTACCGCGTGCCGCTGTTGACGGCGTCGCGGGAACGCGGGTTGTTCCTGAAATTCAATTTTCACAAGTTCCAGTTTGTGCAATTCCGACGTCGAACCGACCCGCAATTTGTGCGAGGTCGTGATTTGCAGCGGATGGAGAGGCAATGGAAGTTGGCCTACGACACCCGCAACGCCATCGTGAGGGCGAATCTGCGTCTGGTGGTCAGCGTGACGCGCAAGCATCTGCGGCCGGGCTTGAATCTGATGGAGCTGGTCAGCGATGGCAATTTGACGCTGATGAGGGCGGTTGAGTCGTTTGATGTGCATCGCGGGACACGATTCAGCACCTATGCGACGTTGGCGTTGATGAAGGGTTTTGCGCGCAGTGCGTCATTGATGCGAACGAGCCGGCTGGGTGGCCGGATGGATTCGCCATCAATGGCGGAGGTAGTGGATGGTCGCGCGCAAGGGGTGGGTCATCGGATGCAGCTGCGCGAGCAGGTGCATCAGTTGATGAAGGTGCTCAATGAGCGGGAGCGGAACATTTTATCGAGCCATTTTGGCGTGGGGGAAGAGGAATCGCCCGCCACTTATGAGCAGATGAGCCGGCGGATGGGTCTGACGAGTCAGCGGGTTCGGCAGATCGAACAATCGGCGCTGGCCAAGCTGCGCGAGGCGGCGGTTGATTCTGAAAACTGATCAGGGAATTCCACCATACATCCGATTGTCCGGCGACAGAAACCCGGTGCCGGGGGCGATGCGGGATGCGCCATCCTTGTTGTCGGTGAATCGTTCTTTGAGTGATTCGGCGTGGCCGTCACAGAAGGCGACGTTGGTCATGTTCAGGTGACGGAAGCCCTGGGTTCCGCCCCAGCGCCCGTAATAGGATTGATCGCCGGGGTTGGGCCATGGGGCGCGCATGAATTTGTTGGCGCCGGCGGAATACTGGCCATCGCCGAAGAGGGCGGTTTGGGCTGGGGACTTAATTTGAACGGCCCTGGCGGGAGCGACGATGGATTCCAGTTGGCCATGGCCGATGTAGCTGGTGTTGTAGTTGTAGCCGGTGAATGGGTCTGCCATCCAGTTGGCCTTGCCTTCGTATGAGGGGCATTGCTGAATCTGCATCGTTCCGCCGCGTCCCCATAGCAGGCCGGGGATCACTTCTCTTGTCATATCCGGATGGGTGATGGTGGTCAGATCCCACGCGTAGGCGTACCGGGTGCCTCCTTCAATCGTTGTGTAATACGCGATGGGGTATAAACCCTTGTTTTCGTTGACGTAAGCCTGTGCGGCGATGGCCATTTGTCGAAGGTTGCTCAGGCACGTCACCCGCAGTGCGGCCTGACGGGAACGGCTCAACGACGGCAGCAACAGGGCGATCAACAGCGCGATCACACTGATGACGACCAGCAGTTCGACCAGGGTAAATCCATGGCGAATGGAATTATGCAACCGACTGTGTGATGAACAGTGCATGGCGCGATTCCCGTTAAACGCCCGGCGCGAAGTTTCCCCCGCGCCGGGCGGGATGGTGGACGATCAGCGACGATGCCGACGCAGCAGCATCGGCAGGCCGAAAGCACCCAATACCAGCGAAATGGCCGGTTCGGGGACGGGCGCGCCGATGGCGTTGTTGTTCAGATAGACCGCGTCAAGCGCGAAATAGGCCGGGGCATTGGCATCCACGTCGAAACGGATGAATCCGACCTTGGACAGGCCGGTGGATGAGATGTCCAGCCAGTTGCCGCCGCCGGAATTGCCGTAGGCGTCGGTGAGCGAGTCGACACCAATGGTTCCGGGCATCGGCAGGCCATAGTCGGAGGGGGTGTAGTTGCCCAGATCGGCGGTGTTGATGTCGCCATAGGAGCCCCAATCCACGTTGTATGGGATCGGGGTGGTTTCGTTGAAGATGTATCCGGTTGCGGGGACATCAAACGAGATGATGTTGTTGTTATTGAGGTTGACCCAATTCGTGCCGTCTTCGCTGACGGAAACGCGGGCTTGTCGATCATAAAATGAAGTAAAGGAGCCATCCGTGTTGAGTTGCTGGAAGACCAGCACGTTCAGTTCCGGCGCTGCGGCCTGCGGGAGGGCGTAATTTTGCAGTTGCAGCGTGAGGTGGCCCCCTTTGCCGATGGAGACCCAATCGGCGCTGCTCCAGGGGTTGCCGTAGGGGGTTGAAAGAGACGTGGTATCTCCCCATGCGCCGGTGATTCGGCTGGTTTCACCCAAGGGTGTGGAGAGATCGTGATAGCCGGCATTGGAATCGACGCCGAAATCATAATCGACGACCGATTGCGCGGTGGCGGCCCAGAGTGGGGCGGCCGACAGGGCGGTTGCCCAGACAAGAACACTTCGACCCAACATGAAAAAACTCCCTGCTCCAGTTCGCGTGGAGCGATCCTCCTGAACCATAAAAAAATCAGTCTTCGCGTTGGGATTAATGGACCGGGGCGGAAGCTGTCCAGGAGGGAAACAAGCCAAGCCCACGGCGTCCCATATCGCGAGGACACACATGAAACTCGACAGGCAGGTCTTCCGGCTTGGGATTTGCTTCCCGTTCGCCTTCCCATCGTTCCCGTTGCGGGATCGACAGTGGCATGTTGAACGGGACGCCGGCGAGCTGTGGCTCACCATCCGTTACGGCGGCGCGTCCGCGGTGGAATTCCCGGTTGATTAGCCGGGGCACCACACTTCCCTATTCGCCCCATCGGCCCAAACAGCAACCGATGGGGAACCTATCGAACGGAGGTATTGGATCAAATTATCCGATTGGTGTCAAGTTTGGGAATCGGCTAAATTGACTCATCTTGATTCGGACTTAAACTGCGTCACTTTGGAAATTGCCAACATGACAGATACTAATCCACAAAAGCCAGTGACGGTTGTCGTGATCGGGGCGGGGCATCGTGCGGTCGAATATGCAAAATATGCCTTGAAACATCCCAAGAGGATGAAGGTGGTCGCGGTCGCCGATCCGAATGACACCCGGCGGGAGATGGTCGCCAGGGAACACAACATTCCCAGGGAGGGGCAATTCAGGTCGTATGAGGAGATAGTCGGTGGGCCGAAAATTGCCGATGCGATCATCAATGGCACGATGGATCAACTTCATCATCGTTCCACCATGCCCTTTCTGGAGGCGGGGTATGATGTGCTGCTGGAAAAGCCGATCGCGCCGACTGAGTGGGAGGTGCGGGAACTGATCGGGGCGGCCAAAAAACACAACCGCGTGGTCATGATCTGCCATGTGTTGCGGTATGCGCCGTTTTATTCAACGATCAAAAAGCTGTTGACCGATGGTCGAATCGGAAAGATCGTCGCGCTGCACTCAACGGAAAATGTCAGTTATCACCACATGGCGACGGCCTTTATTCGCGGCCGATGGAACAACCGCAACACCTCGGTGCCGATGATGCTGGCCAAGTGTTGTCATGATCTGGATTTGCTGGCGTGGATGAACAGCGGAGTGCCGGCCGCGCGGGTGGCGAGTTTTGGCGAGTTGACGCAGTTCAAGCCGGAGAACGCGCCGGCCGGTTCGGCGTTGCGCTGTCTCAATGGGTGCAAGATCGAATCCACCTGCCCTTATTCGGCCAAAACGATGTACATCAAACAGGGGTTGTGGGCGCCTTATGCGTGGGAAACCATCGAACATCTGGGTGATCACACTGAGGCGCAGAAAATCGAATCGCTCCAGACCGACAACCCCTACGGGCGATGCGTCTGGCATTGCGACAACAACGTGGTCGATCATCAATCGGTCATCGTGCAGTTCGCCAATGGTGTGACGGCCAGCCACGACCTGCTGTGCGCCACCAGCCGACCGTGCCGAAAGATGTACATTGTCGGAACATTGGGCGAAATCGAAGGGGATTTGGAGGATGGGATCATTCATGTCCGCCATCCCCGCCCGACACCGGAACCGGCATTCAGCGACGAAGTCATCGACGTGAACAACCATGGGGGCGAGGTTGAAACCGATGGCCACGGCGGTGGTGACAGTCGGCTGATCGCGGATTTTGTCTCCACCATCATTGATAAATCAACCGGCGGACTTACGCGCATCGAGGATTCGCTGACCGGACATCTGATCGCCTTTGCGGCCGATCGGGCGATGTTGGGCAGACAGACGGTGGAAATTGAGAATTAGGCCTGTTTTCGTCGAGAAATAAAACCCCCACCCTGCCCTCCCCCGGAGTACGGCTCGACTGAGCTCGCCGAAGTCCGGAGGAGGGGATCATCGCCGGGGATTTTCGATTATCCGATGTTGAGTTGGGGACGGGTCGGTTCCGGCCAATCCAGATGGAAGAATTTGCCGCGTGGTGTATCGGTGCGCTCGTAAGTGTGGGCGCCGAAGTAGTCGCGTTGGGCCTGCAACAGGTTGGCCGGCAGCCGGGCGGCGCGATAGCCGTCGTAATAGGCCAGTGCCGACATGAAGGCCGGTGCGGCGATGCCGTTTTCGGCCGCCAGGGAGACGATTTTTCGCCAGTTGGCCTGTCCCTTTTGGATCTGCTCGTTGAAATAGGGATCAAGCAGAAGGTTGACCAGGTTGGGATTGCGGGTGTAGGCGTCGGTGATCTTCTGTAAAAAGCGGGCGCGGATGATACATCCGCCGCGCCAGATGCTGGCGATTTCGGAGAAATTCAGCTTCCACTTGTATTCCTTTTGCGCCTCGCGCATCAGTTGAAAGCCTTGGGCGTAGGCGCAGATCTTGGAGCCGTACAACGCATCGCGCACGGCCGCGATCAGTTCCTGTTTGTTGCCCGAAAAATTTGACTTGGGGCCGACCAGATGTTTGGAGGCCTCGATGCGCTCATCCTTGAGGGCGCTGAGGCATCGTGCGAAGACGGCCTCGGCGATGGAGTTGGCGGGGATGCCCATGTCCAGCGCGTTGACGGAGGTCCATTTGCCGGTTCCTTTTTGGCCGGCGGTGTCGAGGACGTAATCGACCAGAAACTCACCCTTGTGCAGCGGGTCGGGCTGTTTGAGGATGTCGGCGGTGATCTGGATCAGGTAGGAGTCCAGGTCTCCTTCATTCCACTGGTGAAAGACATCGCCCAGCTCGCCGGCTTTCATGCCCAGCAGGTTTTTCATGAGGAAATAGGCTTCGCAGATGAGCTGCATGTCGATGTATTCGATGCCGTTGTGGATCATCTTGACGTAGTGGCCTGCGCCGTTGGGGCCGAGGTAGGCGGTGCAGGGGACGCCGCCGACGACCGGCTTGCCGGGCTGGGCGGTTTCGATGGGCGTGCCGGTTTTGGCATCCACCTTGGCGGCGACGGCCTCCCAGATGGTTTTGAGGTGTTTCCAAGAATCCGGATCGCCGCCGGGCATCATGGAGGGGCCGAATCGCGCCCCGACTTCGCCGCCGGAGACGCCCGAGCCGAAGAATTTGCACTTGTCGGCGTATTCCTTTTCCCGGCGGATGGTGTCGGTCCAGAGGCTGTTGCCGCAATCGACGACGATGTCATCGGTGGCGATGCCGGCGTCGATCAGTTGTTTGACGACCGCATCGACGGCCGGGCCTGCCTTGACGAGAATGATGAATTTGCGGGGGCGTTTGATGGAGGCGACGAGTTGTTCGATCGTTTCACAAGCGATCAGTCCGCCGGGGGTGTTGGGGTTTTTATCGATAAATTGCCGCATTGTCTCGGTGGTGCGGTTGTAGACGGCCACCTTGAAGCCGTGGTCGGCGATGTTGAGGGCCAGATTCTCCCCCATGACGGCCAAACCGATCAGTCCGATGTCAGCGGTGGGTTGTTGCGGCATTTTTTTGTTGCTCCGGTTGAAATAGTTTCGGGTCGATTATCGTGACCCGGGATTAGGAAAGTATAGGAAGCGCGGGCTGGGAGTAAATGGGGATAATTTGATCCAATCGATGACGATCTCAATGCAGAGGGGGATATTCAAGGGGGCTATTGTGGAAATTTTGGAGTCGATGGACTAAAACGGTAAGGAATTGGGTTTGAAAGGCTTATTTACTTTACAGATTGTTTTTTCACCATGCCAAAAACTACCCGGCGTCGATATGCGGTTGTTGGACTGAGCAACCGCGCGATCGGACAATATGTGCTCCCCATGATCGGCCATCCCAAGTTACCGGAATATGGAAACTATTCACAACATGGGGAAGTGGTTGGGATTTGCGACATCGATTTAGCGCGGGTTGAGGCGTTTAATCAGGCGATGGGGACGGCGATTCCCTGCTTTTTGACGTCTGATCTCGGCCGCATGATTGAACAGGTCAGACCGGAGGCGCTGATCGTCGCCGGGCCGGATGGAACGCACGTTGACGGGATCGTGGCCGGTCTCAACCACGGCATTGATGTCATCTCCGAAAAGCCGATGGTGATTGACGCCGCGCAGGCCAGGCGTGTGCTGGATGCCCACTCGCAAAGCAAGGGGCACGTGTATGTCACGTTCAATTATCGCTACACGCAGACCCATATGATGATCAAAAGGCTGATCATGGAGGGGAGGGTGGGGCGGGTGACCAATGTCGAGATGACATGGAACCTCGATACCTATCACGGATCGAGCTATTTTTACCGGTGGAATCGGGATCGTGCGATGTCGGGCGGGTTGTCGATCACCAAGAGCTGTCACCATTTCGATCTGGTCAACTGGTGGGTGAACGATCATCCGCAGCAGGTATTCGCGTATGGCGCGCTGAACTATTACGGCCCCAACAGCCCGCACAAGCCGCAAGGCAAGCTGAGCGCCGCCGAGGTGCGCGAGCGTTCGCCCTATCGGCTGCGCTGGGCGGCCCCCTGGTTGGATCGACCCAAGGATGACCACCTGATCGCCTATGAAAAGGTCTTTAATCTTCCCTATGAAAAGCAGTACCCGCAGGATCCTCCCTTTGATATTTTTGATGAAGCGATCGACATCGAAGACACTTATTCGGCGGTCGTGCGATATCGCGGCGGCGCATCGCTGAGCTACTCGGCCAATTTCTCGGCCCCTTGGGAAGGGTATACCCTTGGGATCAACGGCACGCATGGACGGATCGAAGCGAGGCACTACACCGAGCCGAGCCGGTGCCCCTTCCCTGCCGACAACCATGAGACTCTCAACTATTATCCGATCTTCGGCCAACGTCAGGTTCTTGAAGTGCTGCGGGTGGATGGTGGTCACGGTGGGGCTGACCCGATGTTGAAATATGACCTGTTTGTGGAACGCCTCCCCCAGTCAAAGGAACTGGGCCTGCTGGCGGATGCCAGGCAGGGTGCGGAGGCGGTGATGGTGGGCGAGGCGGTCTGGCGGTCGATCAAGGAAAACCGCCCGATTGAGATCGAGCCGCTGGGCTGAGAAAACATATCCCGTTGAGCAATCCATGGGCTGTTTGATTCTTCAATCCTCGCAATTTCGTCATTACATCGAAGCATTCAACCGCGAGGATCAGGAACTGTATCCCCGGTATGTTCCCAACCGCGATGCGTGGGATTTTCTGTCGCGGAACATTCCCCTGTTTGATTGTCCGGACAAGGAACTGGAGTTGACGTACTACTTTCGTTGGTGGACGTATCGCAAGCACATCAAGCAGACGCCGCAAGGGTTTGTCATCACCGAATTTTTGCCGGATGTCTCGTGGGCCAGGAAATACAACACGATCAACCTCACCGCCCCGGTGCATGTCAACGAAGGGAGATGGTTGTGTGATCGCCGATTCATCAAGGCATACACCCACTTCTGGTGGCGTCAGGGGGGAACCATCAGCGGTCCGGGGGCTTATGCCAACTGGTTGCCTCACGCCCTGTGGGAATGCGCCAAGGCGTTCGGCGATGTCGATGCGCTGACGGAATATCTCGCGGAGATGGCCGACAATTATCATGCCTGGCAGCGCGGCTGGGAGATTCCCGGTTTTGGACCGGCCGAAGGGGGCGCCTATCGCACTGGCCTGCATCCCAACGGCCTGTTTTTTCAGGGGGACAATTATGAGGGGACCGAATATTCCATCTCAGGGTATGGATATCGTCCATTGACCAATTCGGGCATGTGCGCCAACGCCGCGGCCATCGCCGCTGTCGCCCGCCAGGCGGGAAATGGGCAACTGGAGGAGGAATTCAGAATTGAATCGGAGCGGCTTCGCAAGTTGATTCATCGTCAGTTGTGGAACGAGGAGTTGGAGTTTTTCTGCACGCGCACGCCGGCCGACCAATTGGCCCCCGTGCGCGAGTTGTGTGGATATGCCCCGTGGTATTTCGGTGTGGCCGACGATGGATACGAGGCGGGATGGTCGCAGATTCGCGATCCCGAAGGGTTCGCCGCCCCGTACGGGCCGACATTTCCCGAGCAGCGCCACGGCGGTTTTCAACTCAGTTACGAAGGTCACGAATGCCAGTGGAACGGCCCAAGTTGGCCGTTGACCACGTCGATTACGCTGACGGCGATGGCGAATCTGCTCAATGATTACCCAAAGGCTACGATCAGCGCCCGCGACTATTTTGATACGCTGCTATGCTATGCCCGCAGCCACCGTCGCGTGCGGGAGGATGGCACGCTGCTCCCTTGGATTGATGAAAACCTGCATCCCTACACCGGCGACTGGATCGCCCGCAGCCGATATCGTCCCATCTGGTCGGTGGATGGAATAAACGTGGAGCGGGGCAAGGATTACAACCATTCCACCTTCTGCGACCTGATCATCACCGGCCTGATCGGCCTGCGCCCGCGGGTGGATTCGGTGATCGAAGTCAATCCGCTGATTCCACACAACGCATGGGACTATTTCTGCCTGGAACGCATTCCGTACCACGATGGACATTTGACCATCCTGTGGGACCGTAACGGCTCGCGTTATGGCCGCGGACCCGGATTGCAGTTGTTCCGCGACGGCGTTCTGATCGCCACGAGACCGACGTTGGGGAAGATTCAGGCGATGAAGTGAGGATGTTTTAAATCGGCAGGTTTTTGCCGAAGAATGTCAGCCAGTTGTCTCCCATGATGCGGTGGACATCGGCGTCGCCATAGCCGGCGGCGCTGAGGGTGTCGGCGACGCGGGAGAGGTCGGCGGAGGTTCGGATTTCGATGGGGATTTGTTCGCGGCCGAGGCCGCCGTCCATGTCGGTGCCGAGGCCGACGTGTCGGGCGTCGCCGAAGAGGTTGCAATAATGGTTGATGTGCGACACCACATCGCGCAGGGTGGCCCGGCGTTTGCCGGATTGTTCGGGGGTGAGCAGGAATTGATCGTAGAAATTGATGCCGATGATGCCGTTGCGCATGTAGATGGCGCGGGCCATGTCATCGGAGAGATGGCGGTCACCGGGTACGAGTGTTCGGCAGTTGGAATGCGAGGCGATGATCGGGCGGTTGGTGATTTCGTTCAATTGCCAGAAGGATTCCTCGGCCAGATGGGAGGCGTCGTGAATCATATTGGCCGCATCCAGTGCGCGAACAAGTTCGACGCCTTCGGGAGTGAGCGGGCCGGGGTGGCCGGTTCCGCCGGCGTATCGGGAGGCTCTCCATGACAGCCCGACGATGCGCAGGCCTTTGTCGAACCATTCGGGAATGTCTTGCGGGTTTCGCAGGGCGTCGGCCCCTTCCATGAGCAGGATCGTGGCGGGTGGGCCGATCAGTTGGCCCATCCGCAGCCGGGCCAGGTCGGCTTGTTTGCGGACCAGTTGAAGTCGTTTGGCCTCGAACTGCCGCTGATACCAGTTGAATTGGGCCAAGGCTTGTTCACGAGCTTCCTCGGAGGTGCGATATCCGGAGGTGCTGAAGCCGGGTAGTCCATCGCCGGCCGGTTGGCAGAAAATTGTGGCACAGAGCAGTTCCACGCCGCCGCGTTTGAGGTCGGGCAGGCCGACGGTGGGGATGCCATCGGCATCGGGTTGTTGTTGGTCGGCGGGAAGGGTGACATCGCGGCCGCGCAGGGCGTTGTAGGCCAGGTCCAGGTGTGCATCGGTGATGAACATATTTTGATCCTTTTTGTGGTTAAAATTTACGGTTCGGGTTTCCAATAACGATAATCGAGCGCATAGGCCAATCCGGCAACCAGCAATTCGCCGATGATTGTCCAAAGCCGCAGCAACAAACCAAGAAACATTAAAAACGCCTTGAGCGCCCGCTCATCGCCGCCGAAATGTTCCAGTGTCGATTGAGGCAGGGAGAATCGAAGGATGGTCACCAGGACCGCTTCACGGACGCCGATGCCGGCCGGGTTGGTCACGGCCAAAAACCCTGCGCACCACGCAAGACAATAGGCGCCGATGATCAGTGGTAGCTGCGAAAGTTTCAACCCCAAGGTGTCCGGCTGGCTCATCAACACCCAAAGGGCCAATCCCTGCCATGCCAACCCCAGCATCGACCAGACCATCAGTTTGGCCAGCAGGCGTTTTTGCAGTCGCAGTGCGAAGGGGGGTTTGCCCACCCATTTCAGAACGCGATTGACGACGCCGAGGAAAATTTTCGGATGGAGCAGCAACAGGAGCAGTGGGGCGAGGCCGGCGGCGAGGTAGAGATACCATCGTGCATCCGCATCCATTTGCGCGCCAAACCAGGGGAGGCAAACCAGACCGGCGAAGAGATTTGCCAGCAGGAAAATCGTCAGTTCCAGCACCTGACTGGTGGAGGAGGTGGCCGCATCGACGCCGTATCGACGGACCAGATAGACCCGGCCGAGCACCTGCCAGATGGCGCCGGGCAGATAGCGGGCCAGTTCCGAGGTGGACCAGATTCGCGTCGAGGCCGCGACGGGAAGCCGATGGCCAAATCCGATCAGAATCCGTCGCCAGGAGATGGCTCGAAAAAGGAACAGGAAGATGGCGAACATGACCGAGGCGATCAGGATGCGAAGGATGCTGGTGGAGCGAATTTTGTCGTCGATGGCTTCCCAATGTCCTTCGATTCTGCGGGTGAACCAGATGACCACCAGCGCCATGATCGCCAGGCCGATGCCGTTGCGCAACCAGGGTTTGGCCCGATTCCAGATTCGGCTCATGCGTTGATAATGACGCGGGTGAATCTGGAGAATTTCATCCGGATCGGGTGGCGGGGCGGTCGGGGTGTGGCGCGCGTGACGATGGCGTTTGCGACGGCGGGGGGGGAGCAGGTCGATGCCATGTCGGCGCATCCATGGGCGCACTTTTCGGCGGGTGCGGGAGATGAGATGCAATACGCCGTTGGCCGACCGGAGTATCACTCTGGCCGCCAGCCAGCAGATCAAGGCGAAAACAAGGTAATACAGAACCTGTTGTGGTCGCTTCAAGTGATGGAAGTCCAATGGGTCGCCAAATCGCCATGACAAAACGGTCTGTGCGATGATCGGAAAGATCAGGCCGAACAGAATCGCGATCCAGCGATAACCCTTCCATGTCATGTTTAATGGTCGGCCGCGCAACACCCGTGCCGTCAGTTTGCGCTTGCCCGGAAAGGTGATCAGTGCGAAACCGATGAGAAACAGGGGCAACCCTCCCGGCCCCGGCACCAGAATCCCCACCGGCCATGCGGCGATGATGAGAATCCAACCGAAGAAATTTTTCAGGATGAACCAGAAGTAATCTTCAAATGACCATCTCACCAAAGGGCCGGGGCGCTGGGTAGCCGGCTCACCGTGTGGGGAGAGAGGAACTGGTATGGATGAGTCCGAATCTAAATTCATTGACCGTCGGCGTTTATCAAACCCTTGATTGTAGCCGCTGGATCAGATGAATCGTAGCCTTATGGATGAGGATTACGATCAGGGGTAGGGCATTCGCATTTGTATTTTCTCCCTCCCCCGGTATTTCCGGGGGAGGGCTGGGGAGGGGGATTTATTTCGACGAATTAGATAAAACCCCCACCCTTACCCTCCCCCGGCGTACCGGGGGAGGGGATAAAGAGGCTCAGCCAGTGTCATGGATGCCGTAAAAAAATACAAATGCGTTTGCCTGCGATCAGGGGTGATTGGCACCGCCGACGGCACGGCTGTAATGCCGCCAGGCGACCCAATTTTGGAACAATGATTCGCGTTGGTGGTATTGGTCCATCAATTTGCGGAGTGGGTCGGATGGGTCCAGTTTTGTCATGTTGTTGCCGTCCAGATGATAAAGCTGCGAATGGCCGTTGCGTTCATCCCATTCATACATGATTCCATTGTCGAGGATGGCGTCGATCTGGACTTGCTGGAGGGTCAAAAAGGAGACTCTTGCGGGGATGGAGTCGGCCAGCAGGTCGCGGCCGAGCCATTGCGGCGGGGATTTGAGGCCGACCAGGGAGGCGAGAGTGGGAGATACGTCGATGTGACTGGTAAAGAGCTTACTTTGGACGGCATTGGGGAAGAGTTTGGGGTTGGAGATGATGAAAGGGGTCCAGATTTCTTCGGAGGTCAGGGAGATGCCGTGGCCGACGGGATAGGTGGAGACGGTTTGGCCGTGGTCGCCGACGACGACGATGATCGTTTTGTCGAGCAGATTTTGACGGCGAAGGGATTCGACCAGTCGGCCGACGTTGGCATCGGCGTAGTGCAATGAGTTGCGATAACGGTTTAGCCATGTGTCATCGGGATAGGGTTTGTCATCGCTGGGGCAAAGATAAGGATGGTGGGGGAAAATGGTTGAATAGAGGAGAAAAAATTTCTGTTGGCCGTGGGATTGGAGCCATTGGTCGATGGCATCGACGGTCTGCTCTTCGCGGACACCCCAGCTCCAGGGCAATGGCTGGTTGTTCCATAGGTCGCGGGCGTCCACCAGTGTGTCAAAGCCCTTGGATCGGAAAAGATAGTTCAGATTGGCGTAGCTTAAAAAGCCGGAGTGGAAGAGGGCGGTTTGGTAGCCGTTTTGTTTGAGCAGTTCGGCCAGGCAGGGTTGGGGGAGTGGCCGGCCGTAGATCATGCTGATATTGGAGCCGATGTTCAGGAGATAATCCGAATAATAGAGGCAATAAGAAGCCCGCTCGGTCTGGGCGAAGACGGTGGCGTGGTGGGTAAAGCGTAGTCCATGGTCTGCCAGTGCCATGATGTTGGGGGTGGTCTTGCGATCCATGTGGACGGACATGGTGGATTCCATCTGGATGACCAGAATGTTCATGTCGCGACCGTCAGCCGGGCGGGCAAAATCGCGCTCCAGCGGTTGATCGGGGCGCTGGATCGAATCGGTGGGTTGTTGGTTTTCGCCATAGTTGGAGAACTGTTCCTGCAATTTTTTCAATCGCTGCTGGATGTCGATGGGGGAGATGGGGGGTTCGTAATGTTTGATGAAAAAGACGATGGCGTTTTGTTTGACCCCGTAGGTGTCATGGCCGGAGAGACGGACGGTCCATAACCCGAAGCCGACCACGGCCACGGTTCCCGCGACCAGCCACAAACGCCTGGGGCGGGTGGCCCATCGCCAGCGTCCCAGCAACGCATTGAGCGGACGAAGCAGGATTGGCCAGATGGCCAGTCCCAGCGCGATCAGAATCAGCGGGGCGATTCCCGCATAGGCCATGACCGATGCGCGGACAATGGCCGGGTCATCGGCGGAGCGCATCAGGCGGATTTCCAAGGGTGAGCCGTACATTTCGTTGACCTGCAGGCTGACGACGGCGAATACCGCCATCGCGACATGAACGGCGTAGGGGATTGCACGAGAGACAAACCATCGCAAGGGGGAGGGTGTCCAATGTGATGCGGTTTGCAGGGCGCGATAGAAGATCGCCAGCAGGAAACAGAGGATCAGGTCGGCCCCGCACAGGTAGAGGACGCCATCGGCCGGCAGGTCGGCCAGTGGATTGATGTCCCGCATCCGCCAATACCAGATCAGCAGGTAGATTTTCAAAATGGCGAGAAAAATCAGCAGACAACCGGCCGCGGCCAGGCTGAAACGGTCGGCGGAGGCGTTGGGAACATCGGATGGAGCGGTTGTTTGTTGCAAAGAGTTGCCCTCTGGGAAAAATGTAACGATTGTACTGAAAATGTCCAATTGCAATCGGATGAAATTGTCTGAAAACTCCTTGATTTTGGGTCATTATATGGTTGTGATGGGGTGATCATGAAGCATTGCCGTATCAATCGGGTGTGGGTTTGGGGGATGGTTTTGGCGGCCGGCCTGTGGGGTGGCGGCGGGGCGATGGCTCAATTCAAGGATTTTGGAGCAAAGGCTCCGGAATTCGGCAATCAGGAGAATGTGCCCAAGGAGACTGGGCGTGGGGGGTATGAGGTTGAAACCAATAATCCATTGCTGTTGATTTTTCCCGCGTTGCGGGGGGCGCCTTCGCCCAAATGGGTGAAGCCGGGGTTGCGGCTGACGTTTTTTTCGGCCGATGCCACCGTTCCGGGAGGGGACATCGCGGGGCTGGTGCAGGACCATCGGGGACAATGGTTTGATCCGGCCACCGGCCAGACGTACCGCGTGGAACAAAATCGCGGATCGTATGGTGAGGGTTACAACCAGCTTGATGTGGTCTCGTTGACGGATGATGCGGTTGTGGTTTCGCTGCGAAGTTATCTCATCGATTTGCTGGGGGGGCCGATCAGGTTGGTGAAGGCCAGTGGATTCACTTCCATGCCGGGGGCGGCGGCCGATTGGTGGATGAATCCGCAGGTGTTGAACCAGACGGTTGATCAACTCAAAGGGCCGGGGGTTCAGTCGATGCGCACCACATTCAAAACCGCGGGGAATGAATATGATGCGGTCTGGATCACCACCAAAACCGCAAGCGGAAATGTATCCAGCATCATCGACCTGGCGAGTGGATTGACGTTGAATTACAGCAGCAGTTACAAGACCGGACCTGATGGAATGACCCAATTGGGGGATGTGCCAACCCGCATCGGCGGAGGCACCCATCTGGCGCGGACCACGTTTGTGGGGATGCGTGAGATCAAGGCCCCCTGGATCGGGATGGCGATGCCCAAGTCGATCGATGGGGTGGATCAACTGGTGTATGAGGGGGAGATGTCCTCGACGATGTTGGGCAATACGGTCAGCATGCCGATGAAGGTGATCTATGACATCACAGGCCGGGGGCTGGATTTTGTCCAGCTCAAAAAGACGAACATCACCGACCTGCAAAATGGCACACCGCCGCAGGAGAGCGTGGTCAAACAGGTCAATGGGGTCAATCAGCTTTTGCCGATCTGCATCCCGCCGGGGGCGCTGGCGAAATTGCGCAACGGCCAGGTGATCGACAAGGACCCCTTCACCAAAATCACCACGTTTGTTTCGTTCATCGGGCAGGATCAGTCGGGCAACGATGTGGTGACGTTGACCGAATACATCAGCGAGAAGGATTTTCGCACGGATCTGGTCTATGATATGCGGGGCGGCATCCTGATCGCATCGCAGATGACCGACCCGCAGTTGAACATGCAGATCACATTTCACAGGGTGCGTTAAAACCGGAGGTGTTCCATGGCGAATGGTCGATGGATCGGTGGAATGGTTTTGATGGTTGTTCTGGCGGCCGGCGGGAGGGTGATGGCCCAGTTCGGCAATCAGGAGAACAATCCCAAGCCGGACAACCCCAATGGTTACGCGATTGACACCAACAATTCAGCGCTGTTGATCTACCCGGACCTTCGCACCGCCCCCGCGCCCCAATGGGTGAAGCCGGGGCTGAGGCTGACGTACTATTCGGCCAGCGCCACCATCCCGCAGAGTTATGTCGGCGGTCTGGTGCAGGACCCCAGCGGCAAATGGGTCGATCCCAACACCGGCAAGAGTTATCGCATGGAAGGGGCCGCCAGCGCTTCGGGGCATGGGTTCAGCCAGCTTGATGTGATCGCGATGACCGATGACGCGGTGGTGCTGGATCTTCGCGCCTTGGGGATCGAGGGGGTGGATGGGCCGGTTCGGCCGATCTCCGCAGCGGGCCTGACAACCCTGCCGGGGGCGGCGGCCGACTGGTGGGTCAATCCCGATGTGCTCAACAAGTCGGTGGACAACCTCAACGGCCCCGGCATGAGGTCGATGCGCACCACCTACAAGGCGGCCGGCAACGAATACAACGCGGTCTGGGTCAGCACCCAGACCGGCAGCGGTTCAACCTCCTATGTCATCGACACCGATGGGGGGATGCTGCTGCACAACGCCACCTGCACCGCCTCGGCCGGCGGCACAACCAACATCAACGGCGTGCCGACCAACGTCGGCGGCAGCACCAGCCTTGGACAGACCACCTTCGTGGGGATGCGCCAAATCCACGCCCCCTGGTTCGGCATGCGGATGCCCCGTTCGCTGGGCCAACTCCGGCAGATGGTCTTTGACGGCCAGAGCCGGATGACAATGGAGGGGACATCGGCCGACATCCCGATGCGGGTGATCGTTGACATCACCGGCCGGGGGCCTGATTTCATCCAATTCAAAAAAACCGTGAAGACGGACACGCGCGGCAGCCTGTTTCAACAGCAGGACAACATCAGCCTCTGCGTCAGCGGGTCAAATCAGTTGCTGCCCTTGTGCATTCCGCCGCGGGCGCTGGCGCAACTGCGCAACGGGCAGAAGATCGACCAGGATCCGATCACCAAGATCACCACATTCGTCTCATTCATCGGACAGGACCCCTCCGGCAACAACGTGGTGACGCTCAGTGAGTTCATCAACGACAACGCCATGCGGTCCGACTATGTCTACGACGCCTCCAGCGGTGTTTTGTGCGCCGTGCAGATGACCGACCCAACCCTGCACACGCAAACCAGCCTCTATCGGGTGAGATGAATACAAATATCAGTGAGGCGTTTCATGAACATGTGCAAGTGGATGGGCGGTTTTTTTGTATGGGCTGTTCTGTTTGGAAGTGGCGGGGCGATGGCGCAGTTTGGCAATTCGCCCCAGGGCAATCGGCCTTCAGGACAGTTGGGCTATGAGATCGACACTGACAATCCTTCTTTATTGATTTTTCCGGGTTTACGGACCGCCCCCGCGCCCGACTGGGTGAAGCCGGGGTTGCGGCTGTCGTTTTACTGCGCCAGCGCGACGATCCCCAGCAGTCACGTCGGAGGCATGGTGCAGGATCCCACCGGCAAGTGGGTCGATCCGACCACGGGAAAGACCTACCGCATGGAAGAGGGCACCGGTGCAGCGGGCCATGGATACAACCAGCTTGAAGTGGTATCGATGACCGATGATGCGGTGGTGTTTGAGCAGCGATTTTATGTTTTTACAGATATCAGTGGCCCGGTGAAGATGGTTTCGGCGGTTGGCAGCACCACCGTGCCTGGGGCGGCTGCCGACTGGTGGATGAATCCTGAAGTACTTAACCGTGAGATAGTAAATCTTGGCGAGCAGGGCCACAAAACCTATCGCACGCCATATAAGGCGGCGGGAAACCAGTACGATGCGGTCTGGATCAACACGACTGCCGGCGGTGGGTCGATGTCATATGTCATGGATTTGGCCAGCGGGTTGACGCTGCATACCGGTTCACGCACATCGGCCGCCAGCAGTGTGACCAACCTCAATGGCGTTCCGACCAACGTCGGCGGATACACCACACTGGGCCAGACCACCTTCGTGGGGATGCGGCAGATCCAGGCCCCATGGATCGGCATGCCGATACCCCGGTCATTTGGCCGGATGCGGCAACTGGTCTTTGAAGGCCAGAGTGTCGTGACGGTCGAGGGTGTGTCAGCCAAAATGCCGATGCAGGTAACCATCGACATCACCGGGCGGGGGCCGGGATTTGTTCAAACGAAAAAAAAGGTGAAGATCGATTACAACGGCGCGATGCCGCCGCAGGAGAATATATCCCGTGGTGTCAGCGGCTCCCATCAGCTTCTGCCGCTGTGCATCCCTCCGCAGGCGCTTGCGCGACTGCGCAGCGGCCAGAAGATCGACCAGGATCCCATTACCAAGGTAAATACCTTCGTGTCGTTCATCGGCCAGGATCCCTCCGGTAACGATGTGGTGACGATTACCGAGTTCATTGCCAACAACGCCGTGCGGACGGATTATGTCTATGATATGACTAACGGTATCCTGTGCGCGGTGCAGATGACTGATCCACCTCTTCATACGCAAAACACCCTCTATCGCGTGCGATGACCCGCCGTCGCCAACCGCCTTGGTTTCGTTTACGCTGATGTCATGCTCGTGCGCCTCTCCGGCCGATTGCTTTCGCTCCTTCAACTCACCCGCATGGCGCTGGTCTTTACCGCCATCGCCGACAGCGGGTGCGGGTTGCTGCTGCGGGTGCGCGCCGGCGGGAAAACGGGCGAGCAGGTGCTTCCTTCGCTCGACTGGCGACAGGTGTTGTGCATCGCGGCCATCTCGGTGGGGTTGTATGGCTTTGGCATGAGCCTCAACGACATCATCGACCACCGCCGCGACCGCCAACTCGCCTCCCATCGGCCCCTTCCCAGCGGGCGGGTGGGGATGGTGGGGGCGCATGTCGTCAGCATTCTTCTGGTGATGCTCGCCTTGTCGGCCGCGGTCTATTACATGCTCCTGGCGCCGCGCGGCTGGATGAGCTTGATCCTCGTGATCGGCGCTGTGCTGCTGATCTGCTTCTACGACTTCGCCGGAAAATACCTGGTGGCGCCGGGGTTGTTGACGCTGGGGCTGATTCGCTTCTGCCACGCCGCCATTCCCGCACCCACCACCCCGTTGATCTGGCACCCGCTGCTCCTCTTAAACCACATCGTCATCCTCTCCGCGGTCGCCTATCGCTGGGAACAAAAGCGCCCCGCACTCACCGGCCGACATTGGCTTTTGGTCCTTGGCGGATTGGGACTGATCGACCTGGCGGTGATCGCGCTGGCCACCTGGCAGCGCTGGCGGGGGGGGTTGACGTTCGATCAGGCACTGTGGATTACGCCCGGACTCTGGATGCCGATCCTCGCGGCCGGCGGGTTTGTTCTTCTGGCCACATGGATTCGCCTGCGCGGTGGGTCGGGGCGGTCGGCCGGCCAACAGGTGATGCTCTATGGGCTGCTTTGGCTGATCATCTATGATGCCTCCTTCGCCCTGGGGTACATCGGGTGGAAGGCGGCCGCCTTTATCCTTCTGCTCGCCCCGGTGGCGTGGCTGAGCGTGCAGTTGATCCGCTGGTGGTCGAGCCTCGCCCTGCTGACGCGCACGCCCACCTTTAAGCGGGCGTGAATGAACCGTGACTTCGCATTGATCCGGAATCAAACAACACTCAACCCGATGAAGATCATCCTCGCCACCCTCAACGCCCGCTACGTTCACGCCTCCTTTGGCCTGCGCTATCTGCTGGCCAACCTGGGCGCGCTTCGTTCATCGGCCAATATCTTGGAATTCGACATCAACCAGCGCCCCATCGACATCGCCGAATCCATTTTATCCCACCATCCAACGATCATCGGCCTGGGGATTTATGTCTGGAACGCCTCCCAAAGCCTGCAACTGGCCGCGATCCTCAAACGACTTCGGCCTGATGTGGCGCTGGTCCTGGGTGGTCCTGAAATCAGCCACGAAACGGACCAGCAGGAGATCACCCAATGGGCCGACTTTGTCATTCAAGGGGAAGGGGATTTGGCCTTCGCCCAATTGTGCCAACAAATCGATTCCGGCCAAAAACCCTCGATGAAAATCATCCCCGCCCCCCTCCCCGATGTGGCCCAATTAAAACTTCCCTATGACCTGTACACCGATCAGGACATCGCCCACCGCATTTTATATGTCGAGGCGTCGCGCGGCTGCCCCTTTCGCTGCGAGTTTTGCCTCTCCTCGCTGGACATCCCGCTGCGCAACGTGCCGATCGAACCCTTTTTGGCCGCGCTGGATCAACTCTTGGAGCGCGGGGCGAAGCAATTCAAATTCGTCGACCGCACCTTCAACCTCAATCCCACCATCAGCACGGCCATCCTCGACTTTTTCCTCCATCGCCTTCCGCAACACCCCAATCTGTTCCTCCACTTTGAGATGATCCCCGACCGTCTTCCCGAATCCCTCCGCCAACGCCTCACCCAATTCCCACCCGGCACCCTCCAATTTGAAGTGGGGATCCAAACCTTCAACGAAACCGTGGCCGACCTGATCAGCCGCCGACAGGACAACGCCAAAGTGGAGGCCAACTTCCACTTTCTTCGCCGGCAGACCACCGTCCACATCCACGCCGACCTGATCGCCGGACTGCCCGGTGAGGATTTGAACAGCTTCGCCGCCGGTTTTGATCGACTGGTGGCCCTGGACCCGCACGAAATCCAACTCGGCATCCTCAAACGTCTCCGCGGCGCCCCCATCGCCCGCCATGATCAACAGTGGCAGATGGTCTATTGTTCCCACCCCCCCTATGAAATCCTGCAAACGAAGTTGATCGATTTTCAGACGATGCAAAAAATCCGCCGATTCGCGCGCTACTGGGATTTGGTCGCCAACAGCGGCCATTTTGTCCGCGCCCGCGCCCTGATCTGGGCCGAGGGTTCGGCCTTCTGGAACTTCTGGGCCTTCTCCCAATGGCTCTACGACAAAACCGCCACCCGCACCCACGGGATCGCCCTCAATCACCTGAGCGAATTTGTAACCGACTATCTCCTCTCCCGTCCCGATGCCAACCCGCAAACCATCGCCGATGCCCTGTCGGCCGACCAGCCCGATCGATCCCTCTCCAAACAACTCCCCAAACGCCAGGCCAGACACCAACGCGCGGGGGGAAAATAGGTGACAAGGTGACAAGGTGAGGGGGAAAAGGGAAATGTGCCACCGAGCCACGGAGAGCACAGAGGAAGACATGGAGAATATTTTTATTTTCTTCTCTTCTCCGTGCTCTCCGTGTCTCTGACTTCGGCGAGCTACGTCGAGCCGTGGCACATTTGATTTTGATTTGAATCCGTAGGGTCCGCCCCGCGGACCCTCTTCTTTCGCGGCATGTAGAGACGAAAAAGAAAAGACGCCGATGGGATCGGGAAACAGACCGACAAGACTCAAAATCCCGCCGACGCGGGACAAAAGGTGGAGTTTTAGGGGCAAAAACCCGCCGACGCGGGTCGAAAATTGGGCGTTGAGTGTCAAAAAGAGGACTTTTCGGCGGTTGTGGCACATGAATCAATGGACCTTTGGTGCCAATTGCAAGCGAACAAGGGTGCGGATGGAGTTCGATGAAAAACTCCGGACGGGGAGCACGGTCTGGTTCACCGCCCGCTGGTTCAACCCGCGCGCCCAAACCGGCCCGATGGCCGCGCCGATCTGCGCCAACCTCCCCGGTTTTGGCCCGGCGGCCGGGAACCTGGCGGCGTGAGATCGGTGCGGAGTCAATACAAGGAGGGGAAAATTGGGCGCGGTTGGATTCGAACCAACGAAGGCAGAGCCATCAGATTTACAGTCTGACCCGTTTGGCCACTTCGGTACACGCCCGATTTCCTTGCCAACCCGAAGGGGCGGAGTCGGGAAGGGAGCCACAGTATCCTCAAGTCGGCCGTAATTTCAAGCGGACTGATTAGAATCTATCTCAGAACCTAATGAGCCTGCGACGACACGATTTTCGGCCCCAGCCAAGTAGCGACGACGAGGCGACTCAATGGAACGAGTCGTTGAGGAGGAGCGCCGCCGGATGGGGCCCAAAAGCGTGTCGCCCTTCGGGTGGGCCACAAAAGGCCCATCTGCGTCGTTGTCGGACCTTGGAGTATCTTTCCATTGATACGCCTCGGTCCTCCGCCTCGCATCCGGGCCTTTTGTGGCCCATCGCAGGCTCATTAGGCTCTGAGATGGATTCTTATTTGGAATAGCGGAGGTCCAGCCGGAAATCGGCGGCGCGGGCATCGGTGCTGTTGCCTTGAATGGAGTCGTTCACGTGGGGATTTAACACCTTGTGGAGCCAGGCGGTGGTCCAGAGGTCCTGGCCGTTGCGGTCCTTGAAGGTGAAACGGTAGTCGATGTAGAGGTTCTGGTCGCCGGTGGCGCGGATGGGGAGCTGGACATAGAGGATGCCCGAATCGGGATCACGCGACAAACTGGGGCGGTCGATGGCGGTGTGCTGGCGGAGGTCTTCGCTGGCGAAGGTGACTTGATTCTCGGCGTACGGGTCTTGTCGACCCTGAATGGGGGGGGAGACACCCTGTTGACATCCCATGAGAAGGAAGATCGCAAGTGCCGGGATGGATTGTCGCCAGTTTTTCATGTTGGGTTCCTCTTGTCTGTTGATGTTTTTTATCATTCCTTCTGTTGGGAAGGGGGTTTTTATGTTTGATCTACCGATCCGGTTCCGGTGGCCCATCGAGCTGGGGGAGGGGGAGGAAGGGTTGGGTGGAAGGTGGGGGGGGAGGGGTTTGAGTCCGGGGCGCGGGTTGTTGTGGCGCTGGAGGTTGTTGGGCCGGGGGTTGCGGGGCGGGTGGGGAGGCGAAGTTGACCCACGTGCCGGTCATGTCATCCATCAATTTGCGGGCGAGAAAGCGGGTGTATTTGTTGAGGGTGGTCTTTTCCAGCGGGGGGAGGAAATCGACCACCGCCCGGCCGATCGACTGGCCGCCGCGAATATTGATCGCCTCGGCGATGACGCGGATTTCCAGTCCCTGTCGCGACTGGCGGGTGGGGTGGGCCTGCACCTGGATGAGGATGTCGGCGTTGAGTTGTTGGGCGAGTTCGGCCAGCACCTGCGGGCGGCCCGATTGCAGGTCCTTGACCTGCTGGTCGGTGAGTCGTTGGCGGGCCATGATCGGGGAGATGACCATCACCTGGCCATCGGAGGCGATCCAGTCGGTGAGGATGTTCTCCATCGCCTCGTAATCCAGCGATTTGGCCATCGCCTCATCGTATTGGCCCGGTTGGAGATAGACATCGGTTCGTTCGCTGTATTCACCCGGGCCGGTGCTGTTGTAGTCGTTGTGGCGCTCGTAATGGCGGTCACCATAGGGGGTCTGTTCGTGGTATTCCTCGCCGCGCTCCACCGAGACACCGGTGGTGGATTGACGGCGGTGTTCGATGCGGATGTCAGGGTCTTGGGGATTGACCGGGATGATGTTGCCGTCGAGGGTGCGATTGACGAAGAGGACAATGCGCGGGCGGCCAACGTGCTGATACGCCTCAACAAATGCGCGCTGTTCGGGGGGGCGTTCGTTGGCGAGGGGGACATCCTGATAGAGTCGGCCGGCGTTGGGGTCGGGGGGTTCCTGATTGAGGGGACGCTGGGGGTTGCGCTCGCGGATGGCGGCATCGGGATTGCCGGCGGCGGGGACCGGCACGCGCGGGGGTGGGGGGCTGTTGTCGTGGCATCCCGCCAACGTCCCCACCATCGTCCCGGCCGAGATCGCCACCATTGTCAACCAGCCAAATCGTCGCACAGAAGCCTCCTTGATTGTGATAAAGCCGTACGACTAGACACGCCAACCGGCAAAAGGATGGGCAAAGGGAGGGGTCAATTGTTCCTGTCCTTTGACCGTCCGGTGTGTCTTAAAGACTATGCCGGGCCGTTCTCCTGTCAAGCGTGGGAGGAGGAGGGTTCCGGGCCGCACGATTGCCGTTCGGGGCGGTGTTGGATAGGGTATGATGTCAGTCAATCATCAACAGGAGTGATTCAAATGCTCAGTCATCCTTTTCGTCTGGCCGCCATCGGATTGGTTGCGTTGATGGCCGGTTGTTATGCCGACCGTCCGCACGAGTATGCCCATGAGCGGCCGGATGTCCGCGACACCAGCCCCGATGACAAGGGGCTGCAATCCAAGGATGTGCTGGAGGCCTCCGACAAGGTCTGCATGTATCTGCTGCAACTGCCGGAGTTCAACCAGCCAACCCGACAGAAGATCGTCGTCTCCAATGTGGAGAACCGGACGTACAATCCCAATTTCAATTACGACATCTTTTTGCAGCGTCTGCGGGCGAACATCGGCAAATACGGCCGCGACCGGATCATGCTGATCGAGAACAAGGCGCGCGTGCAGCATCTGCGCTCCGATGAGATCGAGGGGCCGAGCGATGATTTTGGGCAGGGGGATGGATCGCAGCCGATCCCGCCGCAGAGCCAGAACCCCGACTTTTCGCTCTACCTGGTGGTCAGCGAACTGCCCAACCAGGGGAACCGGTATTACCTCTTTAATTTCGACATCACCAACCTCCACACGCGCGAGCAGATTCCGCTCGATCCGTATGAGGTGAAGATCAACAACTAGATGAATTTTACTTCCAAGCGAGATACATGGGTCTTGACGGTCGTGTCAGCGCTGCTGGCGGCACTGTTGGCGACGATGTGCGGCGGTTGCGCATCGCCATTGGCCAAGGCGAGATACACCTCGCTGGTGGGGGATGATCTGGTGGCCATGACCGATGACATGGCGATGAAGATCATGGGGGCGCCGGCCGTGCGGGGGGCCATCGCCCGCGAAGGGAAGTTGCGGATCGTCATCTCGCCGGTGGAAAATTACATGACGGCCGAGGTTCTGCCGGCCGGTCAGGCGTATGCGTTTGTGGCCCGGTTGCGGGCGCTGCTGGCGGTGCATGCGCCAAACCAATTCATCTGGATTATGAACCGCGATGCGTATTATTATCTGCGCGATTCGGAATTGGAGGGGATCGACCCCGGCCCCAACCCCGATTCGATCCAGCCGGAATATGCGCTGGGGGCGCGATTTGATTCCATCACCACCGAAGACCCCGACCGCCGGGCCAGTTATTATCTGTGCGTCTATTTCCTGACCAATTTGCGGACACGGGATGTGCTCTGGACCGACAAGTACGAGGTGCGCAAGTCGGCCGTCAAAGGATTTCTGGATTGAAACATTTGCGGTCCATTCTCCCGCTGTTTGTGTTGTCGGCGTGCGTGTTGCTCGGCGGGTGCGCCAATCCCAATCAGAAGAAGATCGATCAGGCCGTCAACGACTATTACATCGGAAACTACGAGCAGGCCCGCCAGATTCTCCGTCCGCTGGCCAATGAGGAGAATGAGGATTTTGTCCTCAACAACCTTCGGTTGGCCTCGGTGTGTCTGACCGATTATCACCTGAGGGAGGCCGAGGCCGCGTTTTTGCGAGCCTATGAGGTGATCAACGCGGTTGGTGTCAATGAGGGTGGGCGTTCGCTGGGGGCGGTGCTGGTGGATGAGAAGATCAAGGTGTGGAAGGGGGAGCCGTTTGAGCGGGCGATGGCCAATTTTTATCTGGGGATGATCTATTACATGAACCGGGATTATCTCAACGCCCGCGCTGCGTTTGAGAATTCGCTCTTCAAGCTCCGCGACTATGGTGAGGAGGCGGATGCGCCCGACAAATACGCGCAGGTGGAGTCCAATTTCACGGCCGCTTGGCTCATGCTCGGGCGCTGTTGGCAGCGGATTGGCAATGAGGATCAGGCCCGCGCCGCCTTTTCGCGCATGGCGCAGCTGCGCCCCGATCTGGCGCCACTGGCCGATTATGACCGCAACCTGGGGGCCAATGTGGTGCTCTTTGTCGATGTCGGCTACGGCCCGCAAAAGGTGACCGATGACAGCGGCGCGCTGGTCGGCTTCGCCCCGCTGCCGGCGCAGGAGGGTCCGATCCCCCTGCCGCGCGTGCTGATGGACAACCGATATGTGAACCTTGAGGATGTCAATCGGCCGATGTTCGACCTGCTGGCCTTGGCGCAGGATCGCCGCTGGCAGTCGATCGACACCATTCGCGCGGTCAAAAACGCCGTCGGCACGGGATTGATCGCCGCCGGCGCGGCCGAAGGGGTCAGGGGATTGAGCGAATCGGGGGCCGCCCAGCGCCGCGACCTGATCGCGTCGGTGATTCTGCTGGGGGCGGGATTGCTCTTAAAAGCCTCCAGTCAGGCCGATATCCGCCAGTGGGAGATGCTCCCGCGCACGACCTATGTTTTGCCGATGAGACTCCCCCCCGGCCGCCATGACCTGACGGTTGAATTTCCCGCGATGCCCGGGTTGTATCAAACCTGGCGCAACATCGATGTCCCCGACTCCGGGCAGGCGAGCTACTATTTCCGCCTGCAACGCTGGAACAGCGGCCTGTTCGACTGGCCCCCATCCGCCCTGAGTGACCAGCCGCCGCCGTTGATCGCGGCGCCGCATGGGAATTAGGAAATCAGACCTCCCGACGGCATAATTTGGAATATGCCCAATGGAGCGGTTCACTGCGAGATCGATTTTCAGGTGAATGATTCACCAAAGTCCGTGGTGACATTCTTGAAACGAATTCGTGGCATATTTGATCCAAATACCAAATCATGGTCGATTGACTTTTCCAAGTGCAAGTATCTTGGGCCTGATGCCGTTGCCATTGTTGTGGCGGCAGTCGAGGAATCCCGACGCAATGGAGTGAATCATGAAGTGATTTTGCCCAAGGGCAATGCGTCACTGGAGGCATTTTGTGAGTTTTCCGGCCTGAATCATTTGTTGCGAGGAACCGCCATTCCTTCCGGCAACCATCCGGACAATGTAACCATCCCATATCGAGTGCAGCACAAAGCCGGTTTCAACGACCCGGATCCGGTCATTCAGTTGATCGGAAAATTTGTACAACTTTCACCGGAGACGGAAGAATATCTGCGAATTTGCGTTAACGAAGTCATTCAGAATGTGGAAGACCATGCACATTCAAGGATTGGCTGCGTCACTTGTGCGCGATTTCTGCAAAATATTGGCGAAGTTCGAGTGGCTATCGTGGATCTTGGCCGGGGCATCGGAACAACGCTGCGTGGGATATATCCAGATGCTTCAAACGTCCAGGCATTGGAGCGAGTCCTGCAGGGTGGATATTCCGCAAAATCACGGTCCAACAACATGGGCATGGGGATCAGCAATCTCTGCCAGATCATTCTTCACCAGCTTCGTGGCGAACTGTTTATAGTGACGGAAGATGCGTTTGCGGATGGGAAAGCTCGCGAACGGCCCGTTTCGCAATCCCTTGGGATGAATTTTCCCGGAACAGGCATATTCTTTGGTGTACCGGTGAAGTAATATGGGCGCGTGACTGATATGACTCACACATACACGATTCAGGCAATGCAGTTCATTGAAGCCAATGGAAGTATTGTTGCCAGCGCTGAGCTACTGGCCAAAGAAATTGTAATCCAGTTGACGGACCACAAGGTTGTCATGGTTGATTTGAGCCAGATGCGCGGCCTTTCCTCCAGCTATTTTAATGTTCTGTTGCAGCGGGTGGGTGATGCGATCACATTGGCGGAGTTTCCTCAGCGTGTGCGATTGCAATTCGACACGGCGGCACAGGAGCAGGTGTTCAATCGCTCGCTTGAATATGCCCGTCGAACCGTTGCATAGTCAGAGCTTAAGGCTGAATTTCGGTCATCCGTCATAAATCAAACCATGCACAAGGGAAGACTCGAAGCGTTCAGTGATGGGGTGATGGCGATTCTCATCACCATCATGGTGTTGGAGTTGAAAGCGCCGGAGCATACCGGATTGGCGAGTTTGCGGCCGATGTATCCGGTCTTTTTGAGTTATGTGCTCAGTTATGTTTATCTTGGCATTTACTGGAACAACCATCACCATCTGTTTCAGATCACGCCCAAGGTGACGGGGGCGATTTTGTGGGCCAATCTGCATCTGCTGTTTTGGCTCTCGCTGATCCCGTTTGTCACCAGTTGGCTGGGGGACACCCATTTTGCCGCGACGCCGGCCGCGATGTACGGGTTTGTCTTTTTGATGGCGGCGGTGGCGTATTGGATCCTTCAATGGACGATATTGCATTCGCCCGGCGGCAATGCCACGTTGGCCGCCGCGATTGGGCGTGATGTGAAGGGGAAAGCCTCAGTCGTTTTTTATGCGGCCGCCATTGCCCTGAGTTTCGTCAATTCATGGATCGCGTGCGGAATCTACGCATTTGTCGCACTGATCTGGCTGATCCCCGACCGGCGGATCGAACGGATGCTCTATGGCCGCTCGGATCAGTCGGCCGGGTGATCGTGCAGGTCCCGCTGTGCGTTTTCCAATGCGATCAGGGCATAGGCGGTCACGAGTGTGGGGTTGTTTTCCATCCAGCGTTTATCGCCCGCCCAGCTTCCATCGGGATTTTGCAGCTCGGCCAGTTTGGCGATCAGTTCCACACGCCAGTCGTGGGTTTTGCCCTGCGGGTCGGTGATGATCGGCTGCCCGTAGGCATGCAATGAGCGCGCGAGGGTCATGTAATAGTAATATAGGCCGTTTTGCGCGTTGTCCGGGTCGCCCAGGCGCATTCCGGGGTTTTCATCCAGTGTCCAATTGCGGCCGATCCAGTCCCATGCGGCCTTGACGCGCGGATCATCGTGTTTCAGACCGGCGTAAATCATCGACTTCAACCCCGCGTAGGTCATTGAACCATACGACCGCAACATGCGCCGACCATCGGGAGAGGTGTATTCACCGGCGGGTGATTCACCGGGCGCGCCGGGTTTGCCGCCGGCGGGGGTGTAGACGAACCCGCCATCATCCCCCGCCCACGGCTGGTCGTTGGTTTCAGAGTGATTTTGTGAACGGGTGATGAATTTCAATGCCGCCTGATAGGCCGGGTCTTCCGGTTTCAACCCCGCATCGTGAAGGGCTTCGATGGTGATCTGGAGATTGGATGAATCGGGCCGGCCGTGACGACCATATCCCCATCCACCATAGGCCGGGTCGGAAGGGTCCACCTTGCGGTTTTGCTTCTCCAGCCCCTCGATCTGGTCGGTCCACTGGATGCTTTTGAGAAAGCCGACCGCCTTGTCGATCTGCGCGCGATAGGGGTCGCCTTTGGCAGCCGCCAGGGCGCTGATGGCGATGGCGGTGTTGTAATTGTCCAGCATCTGGTTGGAAATCCGTCCATCCGGGCCTTGATAGCTGAGCAATTTTTCAATGGCCTTGTGTAAAAAAGGCTCCTGCGCGTTGTGATTTGAATCGTTCAGGAATACGCGAATCACCAACGCGCTGATTCCCGGAGGTTCCGGCGGGTTTTGCCAGCTCCCATCCTCTTTTTGCTGGCCTTTGAGGTAGTCCAATCCACGGGTGATCAGGGTTTGGGCGCGATCATCCCCCCGCGCGCTTGCGCCGGCGGCCAACAGAACCGCCAATCCCAAAACGATCAAACCCATACGGCTAACCAATGATTTCATGGCTTCTCCTGAAAGGTTATTGCAGCAGAAAAACACCCACCGCGCAAGGTCCATGCACGCCGGTGACGAGGTTCATCTCAATGTCCGATGTCTTGCTGGGGCCGGAAATGATCGTCAGGCCGTTGCGATTCCCTTCGCGCGAAGCGTTGTCGAACAAATCGACCAGATCCGCCACCAGATCGCGCGGCTGGACGATGGCCGCATGAATCATCGGCACCAGCGACAACGCCCGCCCATGTTGCGCCGTTGGGCGAATCACCAGCGAGCCGGTCTCGGCCACGGCCGCGAAGACATCCGTCACCCCCGCATCGCAATCGTACACCTCATCGAGCATCATCCGATCCCACGTTTTGGCATCTAATCCGGCGCTGCGAAGGTTGTCGATGAGGTTGAGTTTATTCAAAAAGGGTGAATCGGGCAGCGCCAGTCGGGTGCATTTTTGATCGATCAAAAACCGCACCAGCGTCGGCCCCAGTTCTTCGGGGTAGACGCGGTGAACGATCATTTTGTTTTCCTCGGCCCGTTTGGCGAACAGTTCGCTCAGGCCGATGTCGCTGTGGACCAGCCGGGTGATCGATTCATCAATCACCGGCGGCGGGGTGGTCGGCGCTGTGATCGGCTCGTATCGGCCAAGCGCCCGCCGAACGCGGTCGATCAGGGTCAGGGAAGAATCGGTGTTGGTGGGGAGGGGAGTGGGCATGGTCTGGTGTCAGTTGGGGTTTTGCGAATCCTGTGGGCGGTCCTTCCACACCTGGTGAAACGTCCGCTTGGCGGGGGCGGGCATGTCGCGCACCTGCGTCCAGCCGGCCGAGATTTTCGGCAAGGAGCGAATCCACCCGCTGCCGTGGGCACGGCGACGAAGGTCGAATTTCTGCGCGATGCCGATCCATTTGTACAGGAAGGGGAAGCGCAATCCCCATCCCCAAAGACGGTAGACCAGCCGTTCGAGTCGGCCGTTGAATTTGTGTCGAACGATGTCCCGGCGCATCCGCACCAGATGTTCGGGGATGTTGATCTTGACCGGGCACGCTTCGTAACACGCCCCGCACAGGCTCGACGCCTGCGGCAGGTCTTTGTAATCATGCAACCCTTCAAACAATGGCGTGATCAATGCCCCGATCGGCCCGCTGTAGACGTTGCCGTAGGAATGGCCGCCGATTTTGCGATAAACGGGGCACGCATTGAGACACGCGCCGCACCGGATGCAGCGAAGGGTCTCGCGATATTCACTGGCCAGGATTTCGGTGCGGCCGTTGTCCACCAGGATCAGGTGAAATTGTTCTGGACCATCCTTTTCGCCGGCCGTGCGCGTGCCGCCGAAGATGCTGGTGTAAATGGTCATCATCTGCCCGGTGGCGCTGCGGGCGAGCAATTTCAGCATCACCGACAAATCCGACAGTCTTGGAACCACCTTTTCGATCCCCACCATGCTGATGAGAATGCGCGGTGTGGTCATGCTCTGGCGTGCGTTCCCTTCGTTTTCAACGACGCACACCTGGCCGGTCTCGGCCACCAGAAAATTCCCACCGGTCATCCCAAGATCGGCCCGGCGGAATTTTTCGCGCAGATGAAGCCTGGCCTGCGCCGTCAATGCCTGTGGATCATCGTTGTAATCACTGTGGAAATATTCGCTGAAGACCTTGGCGATGGAGGCGCGGTCCTTGTGGATGATCGGGGCGACAATGTGGCTGGGTTTGTCGTGGCTCACCTGCACGATGAATTCGCCAAGGTCCGTTTCCACCACATCCAGCCCGGCATCTTCCAGCGCGTGAGCCAGATTCACCTCCTCGCTGACCATCGACTTGGATTTGATGATGCTGCGGCAGCGGTTTTCCATCGCGATCTTCATCACGATCCGCTTGGCATCCTCGCCGGTTGTGGAAAAATGAACCTGTCCCCCGTTTTTTTCGACGTTTTTCCGCAACAGCTCCAGATAATAGTCCAGATTTTCCAGAGCGTGTTGTTTGATGTTGCCGGCCAGCGTGCGGAGCTTGTCCGCATCGGGCAGTTCCAGCAGTTGAAGCTGCCGGCCGGTGTATTGCCGCATCGTGGCGTTGTTGACCGCCTTTTTCAGCCGCTCATCGCCGGCGGCCTGTGTGCTGACGGAATGAAAATCAAAGTGGGATTCGGCCGCCTCACTCAGAAACCGCGTCGTGTTCTCATCCAGCGTCTGATTTTCGTACGCATTGGCCATGCGTGGATTGTAGCCGCTATGGGCAAAAAATCACTTGATCGACGCCGGGGATTTTCGCGCCACCATGATCAAATCCGGACTGTTTTGCGCCTCATACGGCTGGAACTTGTGATTGCCGTAAAAATTCACCTCATCCGCGCCGCCGTTGATCGCCGCCGGTTGCAAATCATCGGGCCGCAAACCCAGAAATTGAAACGAATCGGTCTTGAAGGCGGCCGGATCATCCGCCGGGCCAACCAGCAATTCCACAAAACCCCTGTCGCCGCAGCGATGCACCCCCTTGAGAATCATCGCCTCGGTTCCTTGCACATTCTTGCGGATGATTTTCTGCCAGACACAAGGCCCATCGGGCAGTTTCCATATGTTCATCGCCTGCATCATCACCACGCCGCCCGGACGCACCGCCGCCAGCAGATTCCCCACCAGTCGCCCAACCGCCTCTATGCTGCCGGCCAATGCGGGTGAATTGCCCAGGCACAACGCGGCGTCAAACGACCCCGCCGGCTTGATGGGTTGATCGAAATTCCCCAACTTCCACTTCAACCGGTCCGATTCGCCAAACTGTTTGCGGGCGCGATCCAGCATGTTCGCGCTGATGTCCACCCCCATCGCCTCCAACCCCCACCCATGAAACATCGCCGCGTGCCGGCCGGTGCCACACGCCAGGTCTAAAACCTTCCTGACCCCGTTTTCGCCGAACAGGCGGCGAAAAAATGGCTCATCGTTCGCCAGGCGCTTGGGCCAGTCGATCATCGCTTCGTAGATGTCCGTCAGGTCGTCAAAACGATTGTTGCTCATGATGGTGTAAGTATAGGCCCTTGACCGGTTGTCGGCTCTTTTTCCTCAATCGCGGCAAGTTCGGACAGCAATTCCTCCGGCTGTTTTCCCCATGCCAGCGCCATCGCCCCAAATGTCAGCGACGGCGCGATAAAGGGGGCATCATCCAGCATCGTAACACCGATCCGCCGCAAATAATGCTGTAATTGTGGGCGGACATTGACCGCCTCACGCACGCGCGTGTCCGTCCGCAACGCATCATCGGCCAAATAAATGTGCCGTCGATTCCGCACCGTCCAGATCAGATTGAACGCAAACATCGCCAGCGCCGACAGTTCCAGCAGTCCGGTTACCCCCATCAGCCGAAACGCCCATTTCCACTCGCCGATCGTTGCCAGTTCCAGCGTCACCCGGCCGGCATTGCCGACAATGATCAACCCCGCGCTGACCAGCATCAGCCGATTGGACGCCAGTGGCTGTTTGATGAAGACCGGCAGCATCCGTTGCGCCACGCCAAGGATCATCGTCGTGATGAATCCCACCGTCAGCGCGTGCCGCCACGCCCCGCTGAATGCGTGCGGCAATCCCGGCCGGATGTGTTGCACCACAACCATCGCCAATCCCGCCACCAGCCAGAAAAACGCCACGCGGATCAAAACATGCCCGCGCGGATCGATGCCGAAAATCTGACGTGATGGTTTGCTACGCAGGCCATTTTGCCCCTCCAGATAAATCAGCGCACCCAGGAGCATCATCGCCGCCCCGGCAATGCCAACCCCGTACCACGGCAACAGCGACAAGACCAACCCCACATTGTGCATGGCTAGCGTCGTCGCAAAACAACGCGGCCGAAGATTGCCGATGTTCAACAACCCCGGTATCAACCGTATCCCAAACCCGTAAATCGCATTGGCCGCGAATCCCAGCACCGGCAGCACTATCAGCAGGTTTCTCGCCCCATCGGGCAACACCGCCAGACCTTCATATTTCAGCCGCAACGCCCAATCACACCCCGACCATCCCCACAACCAGCCCAGCATCGCCAGCACAAATCCATGCCACAACAGCGGCTTTTGTCCTCTCCCCCACAACGACCAGAGGACCGACACCCCAAACAACACTGCTGCCACAACCAACAAACTCGATCCTGCCAGATCAATCCACGGCATCCCATGTCTGACCGAATGACTCAATCCGACAAAGAAAATCACCAACCCCGCCACTATCGCACCGGCAGCGGCCTGTTCCAGCCATGCCGGCGCGGGTTTTTTGGTGTTCTGCCGCAACAGATGAGTCCCCACCGCAAAAACAAAGAGCGCCATCCATCCCCAAAGCTGCGCCACACCATGCACATGAACACTCCCCCCCGACACCACACCATATCCAACCCCCAACGCGATGCTCAGCAACAACCCCACACCCCAGCCCGCCCCCAGCGTCACTCCCAACGCCAGCGCGATAAAAATCACCCGCACCGGCGACCCAT
>JADLBV010000055.1 GCA_020847545.1 Phycisphaerales bacterium | reverse complement strand
GAGATCGGACCCAGCACGATTCCAAAACAAAAAAATCCCAGCAGTGAAATGACAAACGCCGTCGTCGCCCGGCCTTGTGAGTTGGTCGCGGGCGTGGCATAGGGCAGCGGCGTTCCATATGGAGCGGGCATGGCCGCCACCGGATAGGCCGGCGGAACGGCCGGCCTTTCGTCGTTCAATTCCGCCACGGAGACGGCCGGCTGCCAGTTGTCCATCCCCTGCCGCCAGACCAGATCGACCGGCTGCAAATTGCCATTCGAAAGCAACTGCCGCAGCACCTGAATATCCACCGGACCCAGTTGCCGGCCATTGATCGCGTAATACCATTCCTGTTCGGCCATTTCTCTGCCTCTACGCGTTGGCGGTTTCGCGTTCAATTTCACGATACAACGTGTCCCGCTCAACCGGCCGGCCGCCGGTTTCGCGGATCAGCCGTTGAATGTCCCGCACATGAAATTCCTGATGAACCCCGTCGCCCTGGCGCTTGGTGATGTCGTACCAGACCACCGTGCCATCCAGATCATCGCATCCCCAGCTCAAGGCCACCTGCGCCAGGCCAATCCCCTGCATGATCCAGAACGCCTTGATGTGCGGGATGTTGTGGACCATCAGCCGGGTGATCGCCAGCGTCTTCAAATCCGTCAATCCGGTCGGTCCCGGCAGATGGCCCAGCTCCGAGCGGTCGGGGATGAACGACAGCGGAATCACGCAATTGAAACAGGCCCTCCCGCTCTGGTTTTCGCCGATTGGCGGGGCGGACAGGGAATCCTCGTGGGAAATCCCCATCGCTTGCAGCGACTGGCTTTGCAGATTTCGCAGCTTGATCAGATGACCAACCCGTTCGGCCGGGTTTTCGACGTGGCCGTACAGCATCGTCGCATTGGAAAAAATCCTCAGCTCGTGCGCGGTTCGATGCACCTCGAACCATTTGTCCTCCCGCACCTTGCCCTTGAACACCTCATCGTGCACGCGGTCGTCGAAAATTTCCGCCCCGCCGCCCGGCAGCGAACCCAACCCCGCATCGCGCAACGCCTCCAGCACCTGACGGATGCTCAATCTTGCCACGCGCGACAGGTGGACGATCTCGATGGCGGTGAAGGCTTTGATGTGAAGGGTGGGGCACTGCCGGCGAATCCCTCTGATCATGTCCAGGTAATAATCAAACTTCAGCCAGGGGTGCAGCCCCCCGACGATGTGGACCTCGGTCGCGCCGGCGAGGGCGGCCTTTTGCGCGATGTGGACCACCTGCTCCACCGGCATTTCGTAAGCGCCTTCTTCGCCGCGTTTTCGATAAAAAGAGCAGAATTTGCAGCTCAAGGCACAGACGTTGGTGTAATTGATGTGCCGGTTGCGGTTGTAACAGGTTTTGTCCCCGTGCATCCGCCGGCGGACGGCATCGGCCATCTGCCCGATCGCGTGGATGTCGCGCGAGGCATACAGCGCCTCGCCATCTTCCTGTGACAGCGGTTCTCCGGCCGACACCTTTTGGGCCGCCGGCCACAGCGCCCGATCCCAAATCGCGCCAAAATCCAACATCGCAATCAGTATAGAGGCCAAGGGGGCGTTGTTCTACCCGATCGCTGGATTTGAAAATCCATTTGTGTATCGCTTCATTGCGGCACTTCATCTGCGGGGCGGCGGCACTCCGCCGCCGCGTATATCGGCAAATCGGCACCGCAAGAGCAACGCCTCCAATCGCAAATGCCGCTCTTATCGTCTGCGTCGGTGCCGCCGGGTGATGGGGATTTTGCTCCCCAGCGTTCGCGGCGGCGTCGGCAGTGTCACCGGCGTGGTGGAGGCTGTCCCGCTGGGGCTGTAGGGTCGTTCATAGCGGCTGGGAGCGGGCGGCGCGTTGGTGCCGGGCAGGGGCTTGTCTTCGGTCCAGTCGGCGGGAGTGGGGCGAGGTTCAAAACCCTCCACCACGCCCAGCGGAATCACCATGTTGATCAGCGATTCCACCTTGGTCAACTCATCCCCCTGATCTCGCTGGACCAGGGTAAACGCCTTGCCGGTCGCCCCCATGCGCGCGGTTCGGCCGACGCGGTGGACGTACACTTCCGGATCATCGGGAATGTCGTAATTGATGATGTGGCTGATGTCCGCCACGTCGATGCCCCGGCTGGCCAGGTCGGTGGCCACCAGCACGTCGAATTTACCCCCGCGAAACCCCTTCATCACGCGATCGCGCTTGTTCTGGTCCAGGTTGCCGTGAATTTCCCGGCATTCGATCTGGTCGGCGTGCAGTTTTTTCGCCAGTTTTTGCGCTCCGTGTTTGGTCCGGCAAAAAACAATCGCCAGGTCCGGGTTTTCCTTCTCCAGCATCATCCGTAACAGGCGGTATTTGTCCCACGGCTGCACCGACAGGTAATACTGCTCGACCTTTTCCACGGTTGGTTTGTCATCGGCGCCCGGAGCGACCAGCTTTTCCACCGGCTCGGTCATGTACTGGCGGGCGAGTTTTTCAATTTCCGGAGAAATGGTTGCCGAGACGAAAATCGTCTGCGGCCGGATTGGGCCATCCTGACCGGGCTCCCCCTCGCCGGTCGATTCTTCGGGGACATTTTGCGGCGGGGCGTTGCGGTGCAGGTTTTTCACCCGTGATAAAATGTTGCGGATGTCGTCGCGAAACCCGATGTCCAGCATCCGGTCCACCTCGTCCAGCACGATGAAGCGGATGTTCTCCAGTGAAACGATGCGCCGATCCAGCAGGTCGATCACCCGGCCGGGCGTGCCGACGATGATCTCCGGACCGTGTTTGAGGAACTTCATCTGCGCGGTGATCTTCTGCCCGCCATAGACCGCCACCGAACGGATCGGCGTGTGCTGGCCCAGCCGCTTGACCTCATCCTCCACCTGCACCGCCAGCTCGCGGGTGGGCACCAGGATCAGCGCCTGTGTGGCCAATCCTTTTTGCGCCCGCTGTAAACTCGGGATGCCAAACGCGGCCGTCTTTCCCGTGCCGGTGCGGGCCTGGCCCAGCAGGTCAACACCCGCCAGGGCGCGGGGGATCAGCAGAGCCTGAATTTCAGAGGGGGTCTCAAAACGGGCGTCGGCCAAACCACGAAGGATTGAAGGTCGAACCCCCAGGACCGCAAAGGCCTCGGGAACGGCGGGATGATCGGTCTTGTCGCTCAAAGGTCGTTAAATCCGGTGAAAACACCCCCCGGGTGATGCATCGAATGATAGGTTCTATGACGCGGAACCTCAAGATGGCGGAGGCAGCGAACTGGAAAAATTGTATGGTTGGGAGGAAGATGGCGGGCCTTTAGCTTCAGTCTCCATTTTCAAAGGTTAATATTGATTTGAGGATCACTTATGCCACAGACGGAACAAATGAGGGTACTTGTCATCGGCGGCGGCTCGATGGGCCGCCGGCGGATGCGCGACCTGTCGGGCCGGGGGGATGTGTCCGTGGGGCTGCTCGATTCCCGCGCCGACCGCCGCGAACAGGCCGATCGACAGTTTGGCGTCCAGACCTTCGATGCGATTGAATCCGCCCTGCATTGGCGGCCGGCCGCTCTGGTGATCTCAACCCCGCCGGATCGGCATGCGGACTTTGTTGAACTGGCGCTGCGCCAGGGCCTGCACCATTTCAGCGAGGCGAATATCTGGACCCCCGACCCAACCCATGTTGAGTCGGTCTCCGCACAAAAGAAGCTGATCAGCGCCGCTTCCTGCTCGATGCATTATCTGCCCGTGGTTCGGGAACTTAAACGGCTGATTCAGCAGGAACTGGGCCGGCTGCACGGCTATCAGATGCTGCTGTCCACATACCAGCCCAACTGGCATCCGGGCGAGGGAAAGGAATACTACGCCCGCCACCGCGCCACCGCCGCCGCGCGGGAGATGCTCCCTTTTGAACTGCTTTATCTGAACGATGTTTTTGGCATGCCCCGCATGGCCGCCGGAACGGTTGTGCAGCGCGGGGAT
>JADLBV010000154.1 GCA_020847545.1 Phycisphaerales bacterium | reverse complement strand
GGCCGGCCGCTCGGTCGCGGCGTCGGCGGCGTGTCCGGTCTCGTCGTCCATGCCTCAACCTCCCTGGCGCTCCGGGGCGCCGGCTGTCACGCGCGTAACGATCAGTATTGTACCGGAGCCGTAGCGCTTCTCGCGGCTAGCGTCCGGCCCGGAAGGCGGCGGTCACTCCATGCCGGCCAGGAAGCCGATCTTCCGCAGCGCCCGGATCAGGTCCATGGCGGTGATCTCGCCGGCGTCGTACTCCACCGCGACCCGGCCGGCGTCGCCAGGCGTCACCTCCGTCACGCCGGGCACGACCCGCAGCGTGGCCATCACGCGCTCGCGCGCCTCCAGCGTGTCCATGCCACGGACGCCCATCAAGACCCTGGCCATGGCCTCAGCCACGCCTGCCCTCCGCCCATGCCGCCCCGCGCGTCCCGAGGACGAGCGTCAACGTCACGTGATCGTCCGCCAAGTACCCTTCGCCGAGCAGCGCCGTCCGCAGGGCGTCGTCGGCCCTCGGCGTGCGGAAGACGAGGTCGTACACCCCCGCGTCATACGCGCTCTTGACCAGGGCCTTCGCCAGCGCGTCGCTCGTCCCTTCCGCCCGCGCAACGAGGCGGTGCGCGTGAACCGTCGGCCGCTCGCCCGTCCATACGGCCTGCGCCAGGAGGAAGCCGGCGAGCTCGGCACCGGCCGCGGTATCGGTGGGCGCCGAATCCGCGACGCCATCGTCGACCTCGGCGACGAACGAGTGGCCGCTGCGCTCGAAGAACCGCAAGGCGGCGAGGTTGACGGCCCGCTCGAGGCCGTGCCTAGCGGAGTAGGCGTCGTCCAACCCAGCCAGTCGTTCGAGGTCCCCCGCGACGAGCGGCCTGATGCGGATGCTCATGCCCCGAGTATACGTACGCCGTCTCAGACGACCAGGTCGCGCACGGCGCGCTCCGAGGCGACGGGGTCCCACGGCGCGTAACCGGCCTCCGCGAAGTAGAGGCCCTGCGGACCGACGTTATGGCCCGCGCGCCGGCGGTCGCGGGCGGCTATCAGCCCAGGCATGTCGGACGGCGCCAGCTTCCCCTTCCCCACCCACAGGAGCGTGCCGACGACGGTGCGGACCATGTTGCGCAGGAAGCCGTCCGCGGCGATGTGCAGGCGCACCTCGCCGCGCTCGAG
>JADLBV010000054.1 GCA_020847545.1 Phycisphaerales bacterium | reverse complement strand
CCGTCACCTGCCCCTTTTTGATCAGCATCTGCAACGTCGCGAATTTCATCCCCGGCGCCGATGGATTGCGCGCCTGCATGACATACCACGGCCCGATCCGCGCCTTGGTCGCCTGTCGGGTGGCGGGGGTGTTCTCCATCGCGCAACGGACGCATGCGGATTCGGCATTGATGGCCACCGCGCCGCAAAACGGGCAGACCATCTTTCCTTCCAGCGCGGCCGCCGACTGGCGACTTGCATCGGCTGACTGATTGTTGACTGTATCCGTCTGGCTCATGGCCGAACCTCCGCCTCATGCAGTGTCCCGGCCGGTTTGACCGGGCGGAAAAGAGTATTCGCAAATCCCATCCATTGGAAGGTCATCAGGCCTCGGCAATCAGGAATATCGGCAAAATGAGTCCGATTCCTCCTTGGCCTTGCATTTCAGCCTATCCGCCGACAAATGATCCAACAACCCATCGGCACGGCCAAAACCGAAATGTTTTCTCCCATCCGTTCGCAAAATGTTAGCAAAACGGACTCTTGCGATCAAAACATTTTCTTGACGAAAGGGGCACAAAAACGTTCAATTGACATCATCATGCGCCAACAATACCACACCATCATCAAGCCCGACCCCAACGGGTGGTTCGTGGGTTGGGTTGAGGAAGTTCCAGGAACCATCACCTGCGGAAAATCACTCGACGAGTGTCGTCGGAATCTTCGCGACTCGCTCGAACTGATGATCCAGACCCATCGCGACGAGGCCCGGCTGTCGCTCGATGCTTCGTGCATTCAGGAACCGATCGAAATCGACATCGCCGAATTGCCCGGCATGTCGCTGGCCGATGTCTGATCAACCCGCGGCCGATGGAGTCCGTTGCGTCGTGGTGGGAACCGTAGTAGGCATCATCATCAGCGGCGCACCTTCAGGTCCAAACGGCCGTTGCGCCCCGGTGTATCGTGGCACCGGCAACTGTTTTCGAACCTCGTTGGCCGCCTGACGAAGGCTCTGCAATTTCATCACCTCAGCCTCTCTTTGTCGAACCAGATTCGCATTGTCCCGCTGCAGGTCGTAATACAACGGCGGATAGGGAACCGCGATGAAATTCCCATCCCAGTCCCTGATGTAACTGCTCGCCTCGATCTGCCGCATCGAACGTGCATTGCCTTCCATGTCACTTTCGATCCGCCGGATGGCCGCCTGTGTGTCATCAAACTGCGCCGACAACGCATCGAGCCGATCCTGAATTTGTCTTTCCGCCTCGCGCAACTGGTTGAGCTGGTCGCGATTGACCCATGTTGATCCCCAGCGATACCAGCCGGTCGGCTCCAATTCCGCCTGGAGCTGAGCATCCTGCGACTCAAACCGCTGCCTCGCCTTTTGTGCCGCCGTCCCGCGCCGGGCATCTTCCGGCAGCGCGTGCAATGCCTCGGCCACGTTGTTCAACACCTGCTTGTTGCCCGGTGAGACCATCATCGCCCGGTCATAACGCACCATCGCCGCCGCCGGCTGTTTTTGTCTCCATAAAACCACCGCCAGATTGTTCAATGTCGGCACATGGTCCGGAACCAGCGCCAACGTCTCCTCCAACAGCTTTTTCGCCGCCACCAGTTGATCCTGCTCGGCCAGCAGATACGCCCGCAGATACATCGCCGTGACATTTTGCGGGTCTTCATCCAACGCCTGCCGCAACAGCGGATCCGCCTCGGTCATCCGACCCTGCTTGAGCAATTGCAACGCCTGTTGGGCGTTGTCCAGTGATTGCCGTCGTGATTGCTCACGAATCCGCTGCGTCACCCATTGCCCGGCGAATTTCACCAGCCCCTGTGCCTTGCGCTCCTCCCATTGCTGAATATCCCGCATCGCCTCCCGCGCGGCCGGCGTGTCGGGGTTCTGATCCACAAACCGCCTGAATCGCTCCAATATCTGATCAATGTCATCCAGGTTCAGCACCGCCCGCCGAAGCGATTCCAACCCCTGCATCGCCCGATCCGCGCCGGCCGGGTCATTGGTCGCCTCCAGCAGTTTCACCCGATCAACGGGGATCGTCTCCCTTTTCCCATCTTCCGTGGTAACAACATACCCCTCCGGCCCGCGCTGGACCGTCCCCCGCAACACCCTCCCATCCTTCAAATGAATCACATCCCCCCACGCCGCCGAGCACAGAATCATGACCAGCGTGAATGCAATGCGCATCATGGTCTCCATCCCATTAGACAATCATACCCTTTATCCGTTTGTACCGTGCGAAAATTCCGGCCGATAGGCCTGCTCGCATTTGCAATCCCCACGGCTATACTTGCCCCCTGTTGGGGGACAGGTGCAAGGAGCCATTTTCGTGAGCAAGTCATTCAAGTTGCCCGGCCGTCAGGTCCATCTCGATTTCCACACCAGCCCGGCCATTGGCGATGTTGGCAGCGATTTTAATGCAATCGATTTCGCCAAACAGATGAAATCCGCCCACGTCAACAGCGTGACCCTCTTCGCCAAATGCCACCACGGCCACCTTTATTACAACACCAATCGCCCCGAACGCCATCCGGGGCTTAAATCAGGATTGAATTTACTGGGCGAACAGGTGGAGGCGCTGCACAAGGCCGGCATCCGCGCCCCGATCTATCTCAGCGTGCTGTGGGATGAATACGCCGCCCAGAATCATCCGGAATGGATCGCCCGCGAGGTCGATGGCAAGCCGGTTGGGGCCGGGCCTTTGGCGGCCGGTTGGCGGGTGCTTGATATGAGCAGCCCCTATCAGGACTACCTGGCCGATCAGACCAGCGAAGTGCTCCGTTTATTCAAACCCGTGGATGGCATCTTCTTTGACATCTGCTGGGACCAGCCCAGCTTAAACAACTATGCCATCGCCAAAATGGTCCGTCAGGGTTTTGACCCGGAAATCGAAAATGACCGCAAGGCCTATGCCCATCGTGTGGTGATCGACTACATGAGACGATTCCACAAGATGGTCAGGGATGCCAGCCCCAATGCCACGGTCTATTTCAACGCCCGCCCGCTGGCCAATCTGGCCGAGGAAATCCAATTCCTTGAACAAGTCGAGATCGAAGCCCTGCCGACCGGCGATTGGGGTTATCTCTATTTCCCCAAAAACGTCCGCTATGTCCGCACCTTCGACCGCGAATACATCGGCATGACCGCGCGGTTCCACAAAAGCTGGGCCGATTTCGGCGGCCTCAAACCATACGCCGCCCTGGAATACGAAACCTCACAGATGATCGCCCACGGCGCCAAGTGCAGCATCGGCGACCAGCTCCACCCGCGCGGCACCCTCGACAAGGCCGCCTACGACCTGATCGGCAAGGCGTATGCCCACATCGAGTCGGCCGAGCCTTACACCGAAGGGGCCAAACCCATCACCCAGATCGGCCTGTTCCAGACCAGCAACGACCGCTTTTCCGCCGGCACGGATGATGGCACGGTGCGGATGCTCACCCAACTCAAACACCAGTTTGACGTCGTCACCCCCGACAGCCAACTGGATCGCCATGAACTGCTGATCCTTCCCGAAGGACTCTCCATCGATGAGAAATTGGGCAAACGGCTCGACAAATATCTCAAAGCGGGGGGGGCCATCCTCGCCGCCGGCCAGACCGGCCTCAACGCCGATGCCACCGCACTGACATGGAAATCCCTTCCCATCAAGCCACAGGGTCTCTCCCCCTACACCACCACAACGTATATCCGATTCGGCAAGGAAGTGGCCCGGGATGTCCCCCCGACCGACCATGTGATGTATGAGCGGGGCATTCGGGTCACACCCACCAACGGCGCATCGGCCGTCGCCCACGTCGTCGAGCCTTATTTCGACCGCTCATGGCAGCATTTCAGCTCCCATTTCCAGACCCCGCCCGACAAGGTGAGCAAATTCGCCGCCGCCATCCTCTCCGGAAGGATTGGGTACATCCCCTATCCGATCTTTTCCGCCTTCGCCAATCATGGCAACATCCCCTATCGGCTGCTGGTGCGGAACATGATCCAACACCTGCTGGGCGAACCGTTGTTGCAGGTTGACGGCCCCTCATCGCTGGAGGCCACCGTGATGCGGCAACCCACCGGCCGGACGATCGTTCACTTGTTAAACTATTGTCCCGAGCGCCGAACCCCCAAATTAGACCTCGTGGAGGACATCATCCCATTGTTCGAGGTGCGAATGAACCTGAAATTGTCTAAAAAACCCAAACAGGTCTATCTCGCCCCACAAAAGACACCGCTGGAATTTGAATATGCCAATGGCCGGGTGAGTCTCATCGTCCCCAAGGTGGAAGGGCACCAGATGATCGCCTTTGAATAGCGGGAAGGTTGTTACGCAAATCGTCCGCCTGCCCATCCGACAATCGCCGCGCCGACGATGATCCATGTGGTGTTGATTTTCCATCGCCACAGCAGGGTGATGCTGAGGGCGAAGAGGGCCATCGCCGGCCAGCCGCGCAGGGCGTCGATCCCCAGCCGCACGGTGACGACCAGAATCAAGGCGACGACGGCCGGGTTCATCCCATCGAGCGCATCACGCACCAGTTTGTTTTTGCGCAGTCTAGGCAGCAGGGGGCCAAAGAGGGCGATGAAGAAGAAGGCGGGGGCGAAGATCGCCCCGGTGGCCAGCAGCGCGCTGGCGATGCCGCCAAAGAGGCCACCATTAAATGTTTGCCGACCCAGCAGATACCCCGCGAAGGTGGCGCTGGTCAGCAGGGGGCCGGGGGTGATCTGCCCAACCGCGATGGTGTCGAGCAGTTGCCGGGGGGTCATCCAGTGCAGGTGATCCACCAGGCCCGATTGCAGATAACTGACCAGAACATATCCGCTGCCAAAGAGGGTGGCCCCGACTTTGAGAAAAAAAAGGGTCATGCGCCACAGGTTGTCCCTCGCGGCCGGGTCCAAAACGGCCACCCCCAGCCAGGGGGCCGGCAAGGAGAGCAGAAGATTCGTCGGCTTGCGCGGAATATTGTGCCAGACCATCCCCACCGCCGCCGCGATGGCCAAAATGAGCAGGTCGGGCTGAGATCCCTTGTAATACTGACAGGCGAAACCGGCGGCCGCGGCGGCCGTGGCCACCACGGCGCCAAATGAATTGGTGATTCCCGTGCGGGCGAATCTTCCCATCGCCACCGCGACGATGGCGACGATGACCGCGTTGATGGCATACAGAATATGCCGCGCCTGCGGCAACGATCCGAAGCGCACATAAAACCAGGCGATGGGGAGGATGATCAGCACGGCCGGCACGACAAAACAGACCCCCGCGACCACCAACCCCGCGAACCCCGCCCGCCACAACCCCAGATGAATCGCCAATTCGGTGGAATTGGGGCCGGGGATGAAATTGACGGTGGCGACCATGTCCAGGAAATGCCCCCGGTCCAGCCATTTGCGGCGATGAACCACCTCATCCTCAATCAACGCCAGCGCCGCCGCCGGCCCCCCAAACGAGGTAAACCCCAACCGCAAAAACACCTCCGCCACCTCGCGCAACCGGGCGGGGTAGGGGGGCAGCGGCTGCCCGGCGGGCTGGGTTGTCGGCGCCGATTCGGACATGAAGACACTCTGGCTGAGGGGCGCGCCCCCGTCAAGCGGGCATCCATCATCCCGTGTGTCCGGCCCCGCCGGATGGGTTTACATCCTCCCCACACGGGTGTGAAACATTGCCACCCGTGTGTGGAGCATTCCCACACGGGTGGTGAACCTCCCCACGCGGATATCGATCCCACCCACACGGGTTTTCCGGCCACAAACCCGTGTGTAGCGTCCGGAAACCTGTTATTTCCGGACTAAAACAGAATTTTTTGCCACAGAGCCACGGAGAGCACAGAGAAAAACACAGAGGATTAGTTGTATTTTTACCTCTTTATTCTCAGTGCATTTCTCTGTGCTCTCCGTGGCTCTGTGGTTGCATCTCTCTTTTTCCTTCCAATGAGCTAAAGCCGCCCCCCAAATGGTTCGATAAATGGAATGGTCGGCGAACAAGGGAACGCAAGAAAGGAAGATCATCATGTCGAAGCGATATTTACCGGACAGCGATGGTGGCCTGCGGGATTGGGCGGCCAATTTCAACACGTTGATTGTGGCCGATCCAACCGCCTATGGTCTGACGGCCGCGCAGGCGCTGGAGTATGGTGGTAAATTCGATGCTTACAATACAGCGCTGACGGCCGCCAAAGACCCCTCCACCCGCGGTCTGGCCACCGTATTGGCCAAGAACATCGCAAGGAAGGCGCTGGTTGCCCTCAGCCGACAACTGGCCCAGTTCATCCGCAACAACCCGGTCATCACCGATCCGCAACGACTGGCGCTGGGGTTGAGCATCAATACCCGGCATTCGCCGATCCCCGCCCCGGCCGAGGCGCCGCGGATGGATGTGCGCGCGGTCAGCGGCCAGACTTTTACCCTCCAACTCCATTCGCAGGGGAATGGGCGGGGCAAGCCGGCCGGTGTGTCGGGGGCCCGGTTTTACAGCTTCGTCGGGGAAACGGCTCCGCAAGACCTGCGCGACTGGACTTTTGAGGGGACCGACTCGCGCACGCGCCTCGACCTGACACTGTCGGCCCCAACGCCCCCCGGCAGCCGGGTGTGGCTGTGCGCCTGCTGGCTGAACCCCCGCCAGCAATGCGGCCCGGCCTGCGAACCGGCCAGCGCCCATGTGCAGTATGGTCCGCCGGTGATGACAAGCACGGACCGCGAGGATGGGATGCAAATCAACCGGGCGGCGTAAACGGAGATCGAGGTGGGGGAAGCAGGCACCAGTCGGTCTTCACGAACCGGATCAGATGATGATCTCGAATATATCCGGCACATTTATTCGCTGCTTCCTATTTGCATAATTCGGATTGCTTGATTAAGAACAATTCGCATTTGCGTGATTATTTATTCCACCACATAAGGATGCCACATGAGATCGTCCATCACTCCGGTGTCTCTTCTTGCCGCCAATTTACTTGCCGCACACGCGTTTGGCGGCACGACGCCGCCGGTTGTTGCCGACACGGGCGCGCCGCCGGCATACCTTGTTCGATACACGGATGGGCCGATTCATCCGGATGGTCATCTTGATGAGAAGGCATGGGATTCCGTGCCGTGGAGCCATGACTTTGTCTGGATTGATATGGGCGATCCAGCGCCGCTCCGGTCGCGGTTCAAGGCCGTTTATAATGCCGATGGTCTTTACATTGCTTGCGAATATGAGGTGGATGAGGATGCGCCGCCGGTCATGGACCCTGGCTTTCCCCATGCCTGTGAAATCATGTTGGATCCCGGCGGCACGGGTCGGCGTTCCCTCGAATATGCGGCATCGCCCGGTGGATCGCAATTCTCAATCATCTGGCATGACCGGCTGGCTTTGTCGCGATGGTCAAGCGAGCTGAACATCAACACGCAGGTTGGCATCTCCCGTGTTCCATCCGAGGCCGGCAACGGCCACATCATTTATGAGGTGGCCTTCCCCTGGGATTCATTGAAACGCCTGGAAGATCATGCGTTTGTTCCCCCCAAAAAAGGGGAGGCGTGGCGCGCCAATTTCTCCCGCGTCGAAAACGGCAAGACTTCCGGCGATTTTACCTGGGCGCCGATGGGGGGCGTTTATTACATCCACAATCCGGGATATTTCGGGTGGCTGGTGTTTGCGGGGCAATCCAATCCCCTGACGGATCTCTCCACGGTTGATCTGACCCCGTTGCCGGATGTTTCTTTGCAAATCAATGAATCACCGCACTTTCATCTGGTAAATCAGACCTTGTGGGCATTGTGGATGATGCCTTGGTCGCGGGATTCGGGTGATGTGAAGGTGGCTTCAACCCCATCGGATCCGATTTTTGTGGCCGGCAACACGTTTGTGGCGCTTTTCAATCCGGATGGCACAACAAAATGGCAGATCACCCGCAAAACGGCGGATCTGCCGCAATTCATCCGGGCAATCGCCCTGGTGGGTGACAAACTTTATGCCACGGGCGATGGGAAAAACGGCATGGGGGAAGGGATGGTCACCATCAGCCCCGAAGGACAGGCGCATCGGCTTACCAAGGATGACGGCTATGAATTCCAAGCCAACGCCAGAATCATTTCGCTTGGAACACATGAAGCGTTGATCCGGTGGAAGAACAATGATCAATTCAAGGATCATTTTCAGTTGATCACCCCCGATGGGCTGCTTCCTCCGGTTCAAGCCCAGGGTACGGTGCTGTGTGCCGCCGGCCTGGAATCCGGACAAGTCGCCGTGGGGACATCGGAGGGTTTCTCATGCTACGATTCACGGGGAAATCTCATCAAGGAAACGCGGATTGCCGGGGGAATCACCTCGGTTTCGCCGGTTGCCGACGCCGTGGTCGGCGTGTCGGGCTATGCGGGCATCTACCGGATGACAGCGGATGGGCAATGCGCCTATTTTCCCTTTCCATTGCGCACAAAGTTTGACAATGTTTATCCCGATGGCCGCGGCAATTGCTGGGCATCCTACGCGGGTGGGGTTGCGTATATCAGCAATGGCAAAGTTCAATATTTCGATGCGCCGCTTGGATTGACCGGAATGCAGGTGCTTGACGCCGTCCACACGAACGATGGCAAAATGGTCTTCACCGCGATAATTCCCAACGCCAACTGGTATGTGGCAGGCAACGATTCCGCGTTTTTACTTGTTACGGATGGACAACACTGGAAACGGTATGGTTTTGAGGAGGGTCTGCCCGGACAATTCACCCAGTTTGATAGCATTGGCTCGATCAATGGCCAGATACTCTTTAATACCCATGCCGGGATATTCAGGTTTCTTCCATAGGAGTCGCTTTTAGGAGCCATTGTGATGGCGTGTGAAAGGGGGTTAATTCACATCGAATGGGGTTCTTTAGTAACGACTGTTACACTGCTCGACGCGAGGGAATCCATAATTGATCGATTCGTAATACCATGTAATCACTACACTTAATAGCACCTTCAAGTTTTTAGTCAGGTGGGAATATTTTTTTCTTGACAGGCAAAAGACAACGTCGTAAACTTATACGTGAATGATCGGTAATTCTTTGTAATTCATCATGGCAACCACGATCCAAGACATTGCGAGAGTTGCGAAAGTTTCTCGGTCGGCGGTGTCGGTTTCGCTGGGTTCGCACAACGGCCGATCGGGAACCCGCGTCTCGGAGTCCACCCGGTTGCGGATTAAAGAGATCGCACAAAACCTTGGATATCAGCCCAATGTGATGGCCAAGGGGTTGGCGGGTGGGCGCACCAGCACGATCGGGATTCTCTGGTCGTTGTCCGGGCCTCATCCCTCCGTCGAGATGGCACATAACATCTCCCTCAAATCGCACAGGCATGGTTATGTGACTCAGTTGGTCAATCACATGAGTGATCAGGCCGTGACAATCAAGTCATTGCGCGAGTTCAAACGCCGAGGCGTGGATGGGGTTGTCATTCAGGATATAAATTGTGTCCTGGAAAAGCCTGAGATTGTTGATTTGTTGAATGAATTTCCGGCCGCGCTGGTGGTTGGCTCGAGCGTGTGGAAAGCCCCCGTTGATCTGATCCATCATGACCGGTTGGCCGCGTGCAAAGAGGTGGCCGACCACTTTGCCGCAGCGGGACGTCGTCGTCCGGTGATTATGGGCAGTTCGATGGCCAACAATGAAAAGGTTCGCGCCTTCATGGAGCGGGCGTCCATGAACTCGATGAGTGTGGGCCCGGATTCATTGATTGAAGTTCAATACCTTTCCCACAATCAGACGGTCAAGGCTTGTCAGTGGACATTGAAGGAGCGGTACGGAAAGGATAAGGCGATCGATTTTGATGCCTTGTTCTGCATGTCCGATGAGGGGGCAATGGCGTCGATTGACTGGCTCCGCAAGCGGGGGGTGCGTGTTCCACAGGATGTCGCGGTCATCGGATTTAATGACAACGAGATCGACGACTGCATGGACCCGCCCCTTGCCAGCGTGGAGCGCAATGACGACCAGGTTGCGGATGTGATCGATGAAATTCTTTTTACCCGGCTAATCCATCCCGAACTTCCACCGCAACGGCGGTATGTCTCCATGCGGTTCGTTTGGCGCGAATCGGCGGGAAGGAGGCGCGATACGGGTTAATATCCAATCGATGCAATGTGTGAATGATCGAAACAGACAAGTGTGGATGACAAATCATAAGTAAATTCATTTTTTGGAGGATCGTTATGAGCAAGCAAAATTTATTGGTTTCGGGTTCGATGTTTCTGGTTCCGGCGGCCGTGGCACTGTTTGCCGCGCAGTCGCAAGCGGCGACGGTATTCGACGTGGATTTCAGCGGTGACACCGGCTCGTCGATCGCAGTCGCGGCGGCCGTGGCCAATACGGTGAATACCCATCCGACGCAACTGGGGCAGTCGAACGCAGCCCCACCAAGTCGAGGTGTGGTTGTCCCTGAACAAGGACACACGGACACGAACACAGGTCAGACTCTGGGAGGCGCCGGCAATCCGGTGGCGGTCTTGATCGACGAATACAATGGGTGGTCGCCAGGCATCTATTTCAAAGGTGATGCCACTGAGGAATCCACCAGCGGCAAGGTGTCGATATCGGCGGATATTCTGCTGGACACCACGACCTCAACCGGTGGATATGCGCCTGTTTTTGCCAGAAATCAGGCCGGTCAGAACATTGCCGCTGTGCTGTTGAACTATACGACTGGCGGCACAATCTGGAACTTCCCCACGGTGGGTTCTCTCACCCCTAGCAACGTTGGAGGTCCTTCCAATTCGGCGGGAGGGCAGATACTTCACATGGATTGGGTGTTGGACCTGGACAACCTCACCCAGTCGGTCAGTATTAATGGAGGAGCGGCTGCGACCGGAACGCTGCCAACTGGATCGACGTACAACCAGTTCGTGATCAACGCGATACAACCCAGCAATATATACGGCACAATGGCACTGGACAATGTAAAGATCCAGAACGTCGCTGTTCCCGAGCCGGGCAGCCTGGCGCTGCTGGGCCTGGGCGGGCTGGCGCTGATCCGTCGTCGGCGGGCCGGTGCTTAATTTGTAATCTGTGTGCGGGCCTCTGAGTCATTCGTTCCAATTGAATTGCCCACGGCCGATATTCGAGTCGCAGGCAATTGGCGGCGGGTTATTCAGAGGCCCTTTTAACACCATCGGCATCAACAGCGAAGCATCGCCGGTAACCATGGAGAGAGACGGGAGAAGCATCATGGAACGAAAGAGGGTTTGTCAATTCGGGAAAAACATCGTGATGGCCATCGTGGCGGCCGTCGGGATTGGGGTTTCAACCGCGGCGGCTACTCCGCCGGGATATGTGGATGCCACAACCTTCGGCGGCGGGTTTAACGCCACCGACTCGACGGCGACGCTCCAAGCCGCCATCAACTCAGGTCAGGATATCTATGTGCCGAAGATGTCTTCCGACTGGATCATCACCCCGGTCTTTTTAACCAAATCCAACCAGAAAATTCTGTTTCAAGACGGCGTGGTGGTGACAGCCAAGGCGGGCGCCTTCATGGGGACCAACGACAGCCTGTTTAAGGCAACGAATGTTTCCAATGTCGAGATGATCGGCTACGGCGCTACGCTCCAGATGCGCAAAAGCGATTACACACAACCGCCATACCCGGCCGGTGAATGGCGCATGGGGGTCTCGATCCTGGGCGGCAGCGGGGTTACGGTCAAGGGGTTCACCATCCAGAACACCGGCGGCGATGGCATCTACCTGGGCACTGGAGTAAGCAACACCTCCGCCACGAACGTGCTGATCAAGGATGTGGTGTTGAAAAACAACGACCGACAGGGGATCAGCATCGTCAACGCGGATGGGGTAACCATCGACAACGCCGTCTCCCTCAGCACCAGCGGCACCGCGCCGTCGGCCGGGATCGACATCGAACCGGATTCAACGACCAACGTGATCAAAAACATCGCGATTAAAAACAGCATCTTCGCCTCCAACGCCGGTCACGGGATTCAGTTTGACTTCAACCTGGGAACTCCCACCGCCGCAACGAACCTGAGCATCGAGAATGTGACGATTTTTGGCAACAGCGTGGACGGCATCAACCTGCGAGAGACTTTGCCGGGATTGACGATCAAGGATTCGCTGATCGTGTCGAATACCCGCTATGGTGCTTATGCGTGGGCGACTACGCCCGGAACGACTGTCAATTACCTTGATTACACCGCTATTTTGAGTAATGGGTCTGGCGCCCTGCATTGGAACAACAAGATGCAGTTCGGACCCGGCGGCGTCAGCGGCCTGTCCGGTCCACTGTTTTACTCCACCGACCCCAACAGTCCCTATTTCCTGTATCTGGACCCCAATGTCGCCAATTCAATCGCCCTTGGGGCCAGTGACGGAAGTTTCATCGGCGCCAGGCCGGTCTACACCACGCCGGTGCCGGAACCGGCCGGCATGGCACTGATCCTGTTGGGCGGCGGTATGATACTGACGAAACGACGCGGTGACGGTAGAAATTCGTGATTGAACGATTGTCAATTGACGACAATGTGACTCAAACAACGGAGTTTGCAATGCGATATCACGCTCAGCGGTTGCGAAAGGGATTCACGCTTGTCGAGCTACTGGTGGTCATCGGCATCATAGCCCTTCTGGTCAGTATATTACTGCCGGCGCTGAACAAGGCGAGGTCATCCGCGCAATCGATTCAGTGTCTCAGCAATCTGCGACAGATCGGGCAGGCCGCGATTCAATTCGGTAATGATCACAAGTATCTGTTGCCGACGGGGAACTGGTATCGCATCAATAGTGAGTCAAACCCCTCGGTGAGCGGGATCACCAACTATGGGGCCATCAGCGACTATCTCAACCTGAAATCGTGGACGAAAGGCGAATCAACCGTTTACACATGCCCGACCCTTCAAAGCATCGCACCGGCGTTATGGTTTGCAAATACGTACGCGATTAATTATTACGGCTCTTCCAACCCGTGGAATTGGACCGATGCGGCAATGGCATCCAGCGGATGGCCGATGAATCGCATGACCGATGTTTCAAAATCCGCCAACATGGTCTGGTTTATGGATTCATATGCCACCGATCAATACACCGGCAGCAGTGCCGGTTGGTATTGGTATACCCCGTTGCTGGCATCAGATATGGTGTTTGCGGTCGGCGAAGGTGCCGGCACGGGCGCCCAGCTTTTCAAAGGCCAGATGTGGCCGCACAATGGATCCAAAAACTTCGCATTTGTTGATGGTCATGCTGAAACGGTGCGCAAATCCGAAGTGCCCAATGAAAATCGAAATGCCTATCCGCATTCCCGATTCTGGGTCAGCCACAACGGCATGAACTGACCGCAAAGGGCCAGTGCTTGCAGATGGTACGTGTCACGGATCGGTTCAGTATTGAATTGCACTCTCGTTGAAACGCCAGAGGAAAGGTGAATGCGGCACAACATGGCAACCCGTATTGCCCGCATGGTGATGGTTATTATCAAAATGCGTCCAGTAGTTTTCACGCTTTGCGCAATCGTCTTCGGTATGGTTGCGAATGTCGCATGGGCGGCGCAGGAGGATACGTTATATACCACCGCGGCCGCTCAGCGCGAAGCGGGGCAGATGCTGTTGCGGTATCAGCGACAGTTGATCGTCAACGCCTACCAGGAGCGTGACAAAACGGTCAATGCGCTGCAAACGCCCGATGAAATCAAATCATGGGCATCCAAAGCTCGGGCAGCCTTCATTCAGTCGATGGGGGGGCTGCCCGAGAAATGCCCTCTTGACGCCAAATACACCGGTCATCTGCAGCGAGATGGCTACACCATTGACAAGGTGTTGTTTCAGAGCCGGCCGAACTTCTGGATATCGGCCAATATCTATCTGCCCGACCCGCTGCCGAAGCAGAAAATCCCCGGAATCATCGCGCCGATGGGCCACACATCCGCCGGCAAGCAGGCCGATTGGTATCAGGAGCGTGTGATCGGGCTGGTTCGCCAGGGATTTGCCGTTGTCGCCTACGATCAGATCGGCCTTGGTGAACGCTGGCAATATTACGACCCCGCCACGAAATTGAACATTGTCGGAAATCGCGATGGGTTTGGCGTGTTCAACCCCAAGGTGTTCTTCGGCAATTCCACTTCCGGCGAACATGAATACATCGGCGCCCAGCTCTGGCTCACCGGCGGCAGTTTGATGCAGCATGTAGTTTGGGATGGTGTGCGCGCCATTGATTTTCTGGTCTCATTGCCACAGGTCGATCCTGACAACATCGGATGCTCCGGCGCGTCGATGGGAGGAACGGCGACGACCTTTATCGCAACGGTTGATCCAAGGCTGAAGGTGGCCATCCCCGTCTCCTATGTGACACGCAGGCAGCTCCTGGCGGAAGATGTCAAGGGGTTTGCCATCGATGCTGAACAGTTGCAGCTCAATACGGCCAAGCCGGGCGAGGCGTTGGAAGAGGCGGACCTGCTCCTGCCCATGACGCTGCACGGCGGTTATGTGCAGATTGGGGGCAACATCAAGGATTTCTTTCCGATTGCCGGAACGCGGTGGGCGGCGGAGAATCTGACCGGCCTGTTCACGAAACTCGGCATGGCAAACCATTTCCATTATGCCGAGGTTGATTTTGGCCATGGCTGGTCAGTCCCAATGTACGAGGCGAATTATAAATTCCTGCACATGGCGTTCGGGCAGACCGGACCATTCCCGCCCGTGAACACCAGCGGGGTGATCCCGTTAAAGGAAACCAACATCCTGTGGGCCACCGAATCAGGGCAGGTGATCGCTCCGCCGCTGAACAGCCTCAGCCTCATCGACTTAAACCGCGCCCAGGCGGATGAATTGCGCAAGGCCCGACGGGCCGACAATCCATCGCCCGGCCAAATCATCCATGATGCCGTGGAACTGTCGTCCACGCGACAGGTGGAAATTCCCCAGTCGACTTCGTATGGATCAACGACGCGCGATGGATATGTGATTGAAAAGCACAACATCCACACCGAACCGGGGATTCATGTCCCCGCATTGTTGATCCGTTCCGCATCAACCACCCGGCCGACCTCGCGCATCAATTACATCTACGCCTCTCCCGATGGCAAACAGACGGTTTTTGATCCTTCCCATTTTCCGCTGAGGCAGGCGCTGGATGCGGGCAGCAGCGTCCTTGCGATCGATGCACGGGGCTGGGGGGAGACGCGTTGGCGAAGAAATCCGGATCAACCGCCCTCACCAATGAATCAGTATGCTGGTTGGACCACATACTCTGAAGAAGAAATCCTGACCTACAACGAGTTAAGCCTTGGCCGCACCCTGGTGGGTTCTCGTGCGACCGACATGTTGGCATCCGCCCATTGGCTTCGGCATCATCTGCCGGCCGGGGGCAAGATGGATTCATTTGCCTTGATCTATCTGTGGGGTGAAGGAGAGCTGGGAGTGGCCGCAATTCACGCGGTGGCGGCCGACCCCGTCGGCGGAATTGAGGCCGTGGCTGTCGGCAGTCTGTACAGCTATGACGACTGGGCCAGAACACGAATTTATGATGTGCCCAAGGCCCTGATCATCCCGGGGATACTGAAAAAGTATGATCTGCCCGAGCTTGCCTGGGCCTTGTCAGAAATATCCGGCCGACCCATGGTGACCTGGATCAACCCGTTGGATGCGCAAGGCACGGCGGTGGATCCAAGCGTGGTGAATGCCAAAATCACGACAACCACTTCACTGGCCGTCGATCAGGCCATGAGGGCCGCGCGAGTTTATGCCGGAGCATTGATCGACTCATGGCGAAAAATATCCGTGTTATCGCGGGCACAGGAATGGAACTTGGATCTGGAAGGCGCAACAGCCGGCAAAAAGTAACACCTGCTTCCACGGTAGACTCCGCCGGATGGGGTTTCTTGTGATTATTGTTGCGGAACTACCGGGTCGATTGCATCCAATCCAGAATGATCCGGCCGGTGGTGTCGCCGGGGGCGCCCAGTTCGTGGTTGGCGGCGAAGTGGGATTTGCCCCTGAGGATCACCTGTTGGGCACGGCCGCCGTGCTGGTTGATCTGGTCGACCATCTCTTGGGCGGCGGCGCGGGAATTGGCACTGTGGGGATCGTCAAGGGAGGCGAATAAATAAGGGGGGGCGGATTGGGCGTTGTCCACATGCGCCCTTGGCGAGGCGGCCCACTGGGCGGATTCGGAGTCGCCGAAGGTGGCGCGGATGTAGGCGGGGTATTGGCCGGTCCCTTTTTCGCGGTCGGGGAGGTTGTACATGCCGCCGCTCCAGGCGATGACGCCGCGGATGTCGGTGGGTTTCATACCAAATTGTTCGAGGTATTGGGGGTCGAGGGTCACCAGCGTCACCAGATGGCAACCGGCCGAGTGGCCCATGATGAAAATCCGGTTGGGATCGCCGCCGAATTTGCTGATGTGGGTTTTGAGCCAGGCCACGGCACCGGCGACATCGCTCACCTGCGCGGGGTGGGTGGCCTTGGGGGAGAGTCGATAGTTGGCGCTGGCGAAAATGATGCCATGTTCGTTGAAGAATTTGGGCTTGGAACTGACATCGCGCTTGTCACCCTTGGTCCATTCGCCGCCGTGGATGAAGAGGATCACCGGGGCGTGGTTGGCGTTTTTGGGGGCGTACAGGTCCAGGGTGTTGAGGGAGGGGTCGGCGTCGCCGTATGGGATGTTCCGGTGTTCGATGGTGGTGTCCGCCAGCACCGGTGTCTGGGGCGGCCGGGGAGGGCGGGCGGCACGGGTGGTGGCCGGGGCATCGTGTGTGGCGGGAGTTGGGGTTGAATTGGACTGGCTACAGCCAATCAATCCCATGAGGGTCAGAACCATTCCATAATAGTGTATCGTTTTCATTAAAACTCCTTAATTGGCCAAAGTTCGATCGGGATCGGCGTAGATGGTGGGATTGCCACCAAGATTATCTTCGCGGGCGGTTTGCAAGGGGACCGAACCACCGGTGGCGCGGGGGAATTTGTCGCCGGTGATCGTTTCGGCGTGGCCATCGGCGAAGGCGATGTTGGCGGCTCCCTGCTGGCGGTTCATGCCGCGGTGGCGGTAGCCGATTCGGCTGTTGGTGTCTCCCAGGCGGGTGACGGATTGCCGGCCCATGTAAATCCCATCGGCCAGGACGATCAGGGCGGCCGATCGGCGGATGTGGGTGGTTTTGTGCAGTTGGATGTATTTGCCGTAAGAATCGGGGCCAAGGCCAACGGACGCGGTGTAATGCACATCGGAGGCGTCGATGGAGGCGGGGGCGTTGCCGATGGGGTTGTAGGCGTTGATCCAATAGCTGACGCGGATGATCTTGTTGAACCCGCGCGAGGGGATGGTGACGGCGACCTTGGGGGAACTGTCGCCGCCGACGGAGGTGAAAATCAGCGGCCAATCGGTCCAGCCGCGCGGCTTGGCGGGGTCGGTGCCGGTCTGGCCATCCTTCATCCCCTCCACATCAACCGTGTCGGGGCAGAAGAAGATGGTGTTGGTGTCCTGTTCCTTGGAGGGGACAAAACCATCGCGGTCGAGTATGCACGCCCAGCCATCGAGGGGTTGCTGCGGGCCACCTTTGAAATTGGAAGTGGAGCCGGTCAAGGGAGGGAGATTGTAGGAGGGGACGACATATCCTTTGTTCTGGGTGGAATACATCACCAAACCCATGCCGATCTGGCGGAGGTTGGAGAGACATTTGACCGCGCGGGCCTGCGCCTGCACGCGCGAAAGGACGGGGAGGAGCAGGCCGATCAAAATCGCGATCACGCCGATGACGACCAGAAGCTCAACCAATGTGAATGCGGCAGGATATCCGGATTTGCGATTGCGGATCATTGAAACCCCTTGTCTTGTTTCTCAACTTACTTCTCGACCAATCGATCAGCCCAATGACGAAGTGTTGGACCAAAGAGGCCTGAGATGATCGGCCGCGGACGACGCAGGATCGACCAGCGGGATTGGATCAGGCCCGAATCGTGTAGTTTTTGCCAGGCGTGGCGGACTTCGCGTTTGGCGCGCGGGCCGCTGCGCAGCAGGGCGCTTAAGGGTATCAAAATCAGCGCCGAGATGCGAATTTTTCTAAACAATCGAAACACATCCAACGGACTTGTTCGGCGGATGATGACCAGCGCTGACAATGCCATGGGGGCAAAGCGGAGGACAACGGTTCGGCCAAGGTCGGCCACGCGGTCCATGTCGCGATGCCACAGGTAGCTGCCCAGGGCGTAGATCATCCATCCCCACGCCAGCGCGGCGATGATGTGCAGGAGGGATTTACGCAATCCCATCAGCAGCGAATAGATCAGATAGGCCGCGGCGATGATTCCAAGCGCCCGCCAGCTTTGCATTACCATGGGGAGGGTGCAGGCCAACGCGGCGGCGAAAAGGGCGAGAGCGGTTGTCAGTTGGCCGGATTTGACCTTGTTCGTTCCGGCCGGAATATTTTCAATGTGGAAGGTGGGGATGGATGGAGTCGTGTTTTCGGTCTTGTTGGCCTGTCGGCGTTTGAGCCAATTCATCGCCAGCCAGACGCCAATGAATCCGCCGGCGATGCGCAGGGGCCATTCGGCCAACCAGGCGGCCCACAGGATCGGTTCGTGGCCATCCTTGGTGGCGAAATAGATTCGCAATGGAGCGCCCAGGCTGGTCAATAGTTCAAAACAGACCACGCCGCCGGCCAGCGCCATCCAGCGCGGCAGACCCATCATGCACCGGCCGACGGCCGCGCCGGCCAATCCGGCCAGTGCGAAGATCGGAAAGAGAGGCGCGATGGCCGGCTGGATAAATCCCAAAAATACACCCAGCACAACCCCAAGCAACGCCAGGCAACGCCAGCGCGTCTCCTGTCCGATCAGCAGGGAGATGATCATCCCATGCAGCACCGCGCGGGGGCCGGCGTGGGCCAGTCCGCTGTAGCCGACCAGCGGCATCATCGCCAGAACGATGGCGGCGCTGCCACAGAAGATCATCGTGGCGGCCGTACCGATGCGCATGAGTTCTGTGCGCACGAAGAGCCTTGTCGGCTGTGCCGATATGTCCGGGACCATTGTGTTGTCCATGAGTCAAAATTATTTGGCGAACCGACGACACAGGTCGTCAAATTGAGCCGTGCGCTCGGCCGTTGGCGGCTTATTGCCGAAGGTCAAAAAGACCTTGAACGCGGCCGATCCATCATGGGTGAAAAACTGAAAGCTGAGGGTGTTGACCCCATCCATGTGGCCCGGTTTGCGCACGCCGAAGACGGCGGCGAGTTCCTTGAACCGCAGGTGCATGTCCAGCGTCTTGCTCTGGACGTTGAAATAGTCGCCCCAGGTGCTGAAGTTGCTGAACTGGCCGAACGATTCGAGCGTCAGCGCCCGGTTGGTGCAGATGACGTGAACCATCTCCAGTTCTTCAAAGGCGCGGAGCAGCGGTTCCCACTGGGTGATGTCCAGCTCGACGCTGAGGTTGTCCGGCAGGGCGCGGATCACTTCGGCCTCCGGCACGCCCAGCTCGCGGGCCAATTGCACGGTCATCTTGCTGCGATTGATGTTGAACGCCTCGCGGATCCGCTCGGCCTGATCGGTCAATACCTGCGTCATAATATCTATTCCCTTTCTATGGATAGGTGAACCCGATGTTGTCTTCCTTCTCGAATGAAACGCTCATGTCGAGTTTTAATTGATTGAAGTTTCGATTGTGCGGGGCATAAAACTGGCCGTTGGAATTCATCGCGACAAAATCGCGCAGCAGATAAAACGGTCCCACGCCATTGGTCAGTTGAAACGGCAACTGGTACGGATCGACGTATCGCAGTCGATATTTGCGGCCATTGAGATATTTGAGGCTGTAGGCGTATTTGGGCAGGCCGTTGGGCTGGATGAGCTGATCCTCGGTGCGAATCTGGCCGTCAAAATTGTTGGCCGATGAGACGCGATATCCCATGCGCTTGGTGTCAAAGGGATACCCCAGCGTGGACGATTGACAGGAGAGGACATCGGCGCTGTTGAGGCGGGATTTCAGCAGCGACGCCAGGCTTTGCGGATAGAGCGCCTCATTGAACGGATCGACCGAAAAATCAAGCGATCCATCCGAATTCCAGAGCGGCTCAACCACATACGGCAGGTGCTGATGATAGTCGTTGACGTACATCAGGATGGCGGTCCCAACCTGTCGAAGGTTGGAGGCGCACACCACCTGCTGGGCGGCCAGGCGGGCCTTGCGCAGGGCCGGCAGCAAGATGGCGATCAATGACGCCAGAATGCCGATGACCACCAGCAATTCCACGAGACTGAAACCGCGCCGATTCATGGATGGAACGCTCCGCATCGATCAGGCCCGGCGAACACGACGAAGACCAAAGACCGCCGCCAGTCCAAGCAGCGAAATCGCCGTTGGTTCGGGGACGGCCGCGATCTGCAGGTAGGGGCGATTGGCCGCGGAGGCCGAATCGTAGACGGCCGCCACGATCTGCGCTTCGTCGTCCACCACTTTGTCTCGCTGGAAGAGGATGATTCCGTGGTTGGAGCTGGGATCGGCGATCCAACCCTGAACCAGTGAAGTAATGTCGATGCTGACGTACTGATCAAAGCCGGTAAGCAGTTTGGATGCGACGGCGGATGAATCATAGGATGGGATGCTGTTCCAGGTCACATCCGATTCATTCCAGTCGGACGTAATGCGGAACAAATCCACGGTAGCGGGATAGGCCGATGAAGGGCCGGCGCCAAATCCGATCGAGGTGGCTGGACTGCGGACATATAGGTTCAGTGTGGCCTGTTCGCCAATGCCAACGGACGCGCCATTGGGAATCTCGAACTGTATCAACGAGGCAAAATCATGACCAATTTCTGTTTTCCCCGTAGCCAGCAGCGTGGAATATGTTGTATTGAGATTCGTGGTCGCAAAGAACTGGTAAATCATGACATCTTTGCTGGCCGTTTCATCGGGTTGGATGGTTAACGGGGTCGCAAAGGTGGTGGAGCAGAACAACGCCGCCGCAACCGCGGCCGCACACGAACGAAACATGACGATCCTCCTAAAAAGATCAGGATACCATTTTCAACCGACCATTGACATCACTCTCACTCATTATGTGAGATTGAGTCTCAATCTATTAAATGAATCGGATATGTCAAGTCTGAATTACAAAAAAATTTGAAGTACAATCGGGATGCTGAATTTAGGGGGTGTCGGATTGAAAGTCCAACCAAAATGGTATACCATTTTGGCGCGACAAAAGGATCATCATGCCTACCGCGGCGGCCTATCGTCGGTTGAAACAATCCATTTACGATGGTTCGCTGCGCGCGGGACAAAAACTGGTGGAACGGGAGTTGTCGCGACGGCTGGGGGTCAGCCGGATTCCACTGCGGGAGTCGCTGATTCGCCTTGAGGCCGAGGGGCTGGTGCGCAGCATTCCGTACAGTTCAACTTTTGTAGAAGACCTTGAGCCAGTGGATGTGCTGGAGATTTATTCGTTGCGACTGGCACTGGAACCGATGGCGACCCGTTTGGCCACCATGTACGGCCGGCCAAGTCTGCCAGGGCGACTGCGGCGCTGGAGCCACAAGATGGCCGAGTTGTGCCATCAGGGGAAAAGTCGAAATATCGACCAGATCGATTACGTTTTTCATCATGCGATTGTCCGCGCTTCGGGACACAAGCGGCTGCTGCGGGCGTATGAGAGCGCCCATATTCTGATTGTCGGCCCCAAGCTGAAATATGCCCATCTGGAAGACAATTCCCCCGGGCAGATTGAGGAAGATCATCTGAAAATCGTCAATTTGATCGAAGCCGGCGATGCCGATGGGGCCGAACGCGCCGCCTACGATCACATTGCGCAGTCCATCATTTATCTGGAAAAAATATTTGACCAGCATACTGAATCGGCCAGCTCCGGACGTCGGGGCGGTCGATCATCCGCAAAAAATACTGCAACTAAGAAGGAACACCCTTGAATCAACCAATAAACTGGTCCGAAACAACCGGCCCAAAACTGTATAACCGCGCCAAGAAGCGCATTCCCGGCGGCACACAACTGCTCAGCAAGCGTCCGGAGATGTTTTTGCCCGATCAGTGGCCCACTTATTACACCAAGGCCAAAGGGTGTTCGATCTGGGACATGGATGGACGCGAATTTGTGGACATGACCACCACCGGCATCGGGGCGTGTTTGCTGGGTTATTCGGATGATGATGTGAACTCGGCCGTCAAAAAGAGCATCGACGCCGGCACGCTGGCGACGCTGAATGTCCCGGTGGAGGTGGAACTGGCGGATGCGCTGTGCGAAATTCACCCGTGGGCAAAAATGGCGCGATATACGCGCAGCGGGGGTGAGTCGATGGCCGTGGCGGTGCGCATCGCCCGCGCACACACCGGGCGGGATGTGGTGGCCTTCTGCGGCTATCACGGGTGGTGCGACTGGTACATCGCGGCCAATTTATCGGCTGATGGTTCGTTGGATGGGCATCTGTTGCCGGGGCTTAGCCCGGCCGGCGTGCCGCGTCAGTTGGCCGGGACGGCATTTCCATTTCGCTACAACAAGATTGAGGAATTGAAGGCGATCATTCAAAAGCATGGGAAGAATCTGGCCGCCGTGGTGATGGAACCGATCCGGTATGACATGCCGACCGATGGGTTTTTGCATCAGGTGCGCGAACTTGCCCATCAGGCGGGGGCGGTTTTGATCTTTGATGAGATCACCATCGGCTGGCGCAACAACCTGGGTGGCTTTCATCTGACCCTCGGCGTGGAGCCGGACATCGCGGTCTTTGCCAAGAGCACCTCCAACGGCTTTCCGTTTGGCGCGATCATCGGCCGCGAGGAGGTCATGCAGGCCGCTCAGGGTTCGTTCATCTCCAGCACCTACTGGACCGAGGCGATGGGGCCGACGGCGGCGCTGGCGACGATCCAGAAGATGAAACGGATCAACTTGTCGAAATTGACCACACACGCCGGCGGGCGCGTGCAGCAGGGATGGACTGAACTGGGTAAAAAACATGGGCTGGACCTGAAGATCGTCGGCAAGCCGGCCTTGAGCCATTTCGATCTTAATTACGGCCAAAAAGTCCCGGCGATCAAAACATTGATCACCCAATCGATGCTGGACAAGGGTTATCTGGCCAACTTGGCCTTTTATGCCACATCCGCCCATACCGATGCGATTGTGGATCGGTACCTTGGGGCGTTGGATGAGACATTCGCCGAAGTGAAACAGGCCATCGACAGGAATGACATCGAATCGCGATTGCGCGGACCGATCGCACACAGCGGGTTTCAGCGATTGACGTAAATTGAGTGGGTCAGCTTACGTCGGCCGCCAGCGCAGGATTTGGATGATGGTCCAGATGGTGATCGCCAGCAGGATGGCCGCGCACAGCAGGGCGGTCAGTCGGGCGGCGGCGCTGGGGCGAAGTTTGAAATCGGTGATTCGCCGGCGGACATAAATGCCTCCCAGCAACAGCCCGCCCAGAAAACCACCCAGATGGGCGGCGTTGTCGATCATGTCATGGGCGATGATCCCCATCAGGGCGATCAGGCCGATGCTCAGCATGATGGCCTTGAGAAAATGCGCCGGCATCACCGCCCGTCGGCGATACCCCAGCACGGCACAAAATCCGACCATCCCCATCAACGCCCCCGAAGCGCCAACCGATGGAACATTCGGCATCAGGATCGTACTCATCGCGCTGCCGCTCAGGGCGCACAGGACAAAGAGGATCGGCAGATAAGCCCGATCCGCGTGGGCCTCGATCAGCTTCCCCAGGCTCAACAATGCCATGAAGTTAAACGCAATATGCAGCAATGATCCGTGCAAAAGGGCGCAACTAAGCAATCGCCATGGTTGTCCATGATACACCAGCGGCTTGATCAGTCCCGCGGCGATAAAAGACCCTTCCATGCCGACATTCATCTGCACGATAAAGACCGCGATCAGCACCGCGCCAATCGCCCAGGTCCAGCGCATGGGCCGATGGCTGAGCCAGATCGCATAACGGAGCTGGGTGGCCTCGCGTCGGGCTTCTGCTATGGAATAATGCTTCATCCGCCACAGCGCCCACAACCCCTGCAAGGCGGGGACCGCGCCGATGAAGATCGCAACCAGCAGGTACATCAAGGCCGCCGACTTGTCCGCACTGCCATAGACGGTGCCGGCGATGACGATCCAGATCATGCCGTTGTACAGGGAGTTTTTCAGGGAGTGGATCAATTCCAGCCGGCGTTGAATGCGGTTGGCGGGAAAAAGAAAATCAATGTCGCCGGGAGGGACCAACCGGTCCGATTCAGGCGTCCAGACAAGACCCACCGGCGGGGCATCCGCTTTGGAAAGCCGTTCAAGCAATTGTTGTGGGGTGGTGGCGTGAGCCTGTCGATCCAGCACAAAGCCATAATCAGCCCCCGGAGGTTTGGCGGGAAGCAGGTTGGGGTTTTCCCATGGAACAGGCAAGGTGGATGATTCGCTCACGGGGGCATCATAGGCAATGGCATTTGTGTGACAAGTTGAGCTGAGATCGATTCTTATGGGGATAATCCGGATGCGGGCGGTCGGGATGGAGTTCACCATCGTATTCTCCGCGTAGGAGTTGGCGGAAACAGGCATATACAATCTCGCCGAAGCCTTCGCCGATGAAGGGACTACATCATAATGGCACTAAATCTAGCATCGGCACCTCTTTTTATGCGAGGCTAATCGCATCTGATTTCTGGGTTGGGTGAGCAGGCTGAAGCTGTCGTTTCGGCGTTTTTTGAGGCGGGGTTCGACCCGGCCGG
>JADLBV010000053.1 GCA_020847545.1 Phycisphaerales bacterium | reverse complement strand
TCCCGCACATAGCCAGACCCCAACGCGGGATCTTTGATCGGGATGAGGTAGCAGTTGTCTTCGTAAAAGGTAAACAGGCCGCATTGCTTGAGGTAATCCCGCAATGTCTCGACCCGGAAATTCACATAGCTACCCGCGCCGATATAGGAAGCACGGATCCATTCGCCGCGGTAGGCTTCGGCCTCGGGATAACTTACACCCATGCCCAGCATGACCTCGTACAGGAAAGGGATGCATCCATCATCGCGCAGCTTGTCCATCGCCTCCTTCGCCTTTTCATACTCGGCGGGATAGGGCGCGTTGGGGGTTGCGGCATATGTGGGGACCTGTCCGGCGACGGGAGAGAAATTGAAATAGGTCAGGTCTTTATGCTCGGCCTTGGAATACGGCCCCACCCAACCTCGCCAGCCACTGGGCATCGGCTTGACGGGCGTCGCCTGAATGCCGAAAGCGATCGTGCGGGGTTTGTCCAGCAGGAATGCCTTGTTGACGAAATTAACCCGCAGCATCACCTCGCCGCCATCCCGGATGACTTGCAAGGCGGGCAGCTTCTCATCCAGCGACCAGCCCTTATCCGATTCACCAAACCAGCAGAGGCCGCGATCTTCGTTGCCCAGCCAGTACATCGGTTTGAAATTGCCGATCAATCCCGATGTATTCAGCAGCCTGCCGCTGTCCCAGACGGTCCCCTTGCCCGCCGGAGTATGACCGGCAAACACCCGACGGATGGAATCGGTGACTTCATGCAGCAACGTCGCCTGATCCTCGCGGATCGGAATTTCGAGATACAAGCCATCCAGTTTCGTCGGACGGGCGGGATCCAGTGTCAACTCGATCCACGACAGGCCGTCGTACTCGATTTTATTGGTGATCGTCAGCGCGACCTGGTCCAGCCTGCCGTGTGCTTGCGTGACGACTTGCATCGTGTCGCTGTGAATCGTCGCCAGCTCACCCACCGGCTCAACCACTGTCGGCTGACCGCCATTTTGCCGCGCGTGTATCGTCATCGGTCGATCCAGTATCGACTCAACCGCCCCGCCGACGGTCGGCTCCAATTGCCCGGCCGTGATTTGATCGAACAACCCCAGATCATTGAGCGTGTAAGTACGCCCGATGACTGAAATCGCATGGCCATCCTGCCGAATCGGTGTAAACGGCGGGAGAATGCCCGTCGGTTTCGGGACGAGTGAAGTCGCGAACGGATAAGGTTTCCACCAGAACGTCTTTTGCTCGGTCACCAACTCCCCGCCGTCTCCATCAAGAAGCTCCGCCTTAATGCGATAATCGCCTTCGGTGGTCACGACGTTCGGAATCGGCACGGCGACATTATCGACGGATGTTCCAGTGAAAGGCGCCATCTGGCTGGCCAGTGATTTGCCGTCTTTCAGGACACTCAGACGAATGGTCTTCACCGACGATCGGTCAGGCAGATTGCCGAAGTCGAGTTTGTCGATCCAGAGCTTCTGTAACGATGGAAGATAACGGATATCCAGGATGAATTTCTTGCGAACCACTTCCGGAAATATCGGAGGCGCTGTCGTCTTTAGAAAGGGTACGGCAATCTCCTGCCAGATCGTCTTGCCATCGGCGCTACCGATACTGAGATGAAACACATTCTTTTCGGCGAGATTGGCGGCTTCATCGAAGGAAAATGGAATCACCTGATCGGGCGCGGCATGAAAATTCAACCGTTTGACGGCGATTTCCTTGCCATCGGAACCGACCACCCGTCCGACAATCGTTACCTCACGCGCGACACTGCCGTTGACCAGCTCTCCCGATGCGCCAAAACGTCCCTGCAACAGCGGCTCCACGCCCAAGAGACGTGCGGCCGGCGCATCGGACTGAAAGACCAACTCCGCGCCGCCGCCGGAGACGTTCAATACGTGGGCTACGGGGGAAAGCGTGGTCCATCCCGGCTTGATGCCCCAGGTGCGGGAGAAATCGACCAGCCACTGTGACCCATCCTTGATCTGATCAATGCCCAGATCCTTCAACGGAACCGACAGCTCGCTGTACCAGTGATCCCCGGAGGTCGTGTTCTTGTAATCCCATCGGCCGTTCCATTCCATGCGGTTATACAGACCCAGCCCCGGCGTCTCGGCCTGGTCAAACAGCACAACGTTGGCGGAATTGCCCATGAACTGAAAATAGCTCTCCTCGTTCTTGTACTTGCCGCGGAAGGGATCCAGCAGCAGTTCCAGCACGTCATCTCCGCTCCAGCCGCCTGTGTCGCGGGTGGTGCGATTGGCCACAAGCTTCGCCCCCTTGGGATAAATCGGAAGGTCGAATGCCATGTACAACTTGGCGTCATCATAGGTGATGTAAGCCACCACCTGACGGGCATCAAGCTGGCCGGTGGACAGGTCGGTGAATCCACTCATCGCCGCCGCATGTTGCCATTCCCCTGGCTCGATTCTGCCGTCGATCACGGGCGGTTTATCGCATTTGGGAACAATAATCTTCGGTGCCGCCGGTTGTGCGGCCGCCAGAGCTGCCAGCGATGTCATGGCGCCCAGCGCCGCTAGGCCCATCACATACATTTTCGCAATCATGGTCATAATTAATCCAAAACGAAACGGAGTCGATCCACTTTAAACACGCCCGGTTTTTTGGGCGGCGGCACATCCACTCAATCCCGATCAGCTTCGACAATTCGTGTCATGGTTTCTCCTCCTTGTAACGGGACAGGATCTCTGCCGGTTCGAGCGGGTGATCCCAAATACGGACTTCATCCAGGGCGGTGTGTTCTTCGCCGCCGGCCAGGAACGCGAACGTTGTTGAGTGCAGGTCCGCGGGCGTGAACGGCGCCGTCAGTTGCGCGGTACCTGAGACCTCGCCGTCTACATAGAGCTTGACCTGTCGTTCATCCCACGTCATGACGACTTGATGCCACTGGTCATTGGTCCAGTTCACCGAGTTTCCATCATTGATAAAGGCCTTCTCGCGGTTGGGATAATTGACACTGTAAAACAGAAGGTTTGGCTCCGGCTGGCCGAACCGGGCCATCTCGATCCCGAAATACCCCCTGGCGTCGCCGTTGCCCTGCATGAACAAATTGAAAATCTGCGCTTTGCCCTTGTCCCCCAGCCAGTCGATGGGTTTGATCCAGAACGAAACCGTCCCCTTTTCGATCTGGAAATTCCCCTTGTTTTGATATTCAAGATTCGTCACGAACGAATCGCCCCCGATCACAGCCTTTCCGCGAACACCCGTGTCATACTGCACGTTTCCCTTCACCTTCGGATCGGGATTGCCGCCTGCGGTGTCTGCCTTCAGGCCCTTGTCGAAACTCGCATGAAAAAGCAACCCGACATCGGAGGCCGTTGCCGGCGCCGATGTCGGCGTCTCCGCCATACAAAACCCGCCCAACGCCAACGTCGCCACAACCGCGAAAAATCCATGAAACTTGACCATGTGCGATTTCATGACCATCACTCCATTAAAATGGACCTCTCGTTCACGATGCATTTTCAGACGCAACCATTGCGTCCGGTTGAATCACCTCCTCCGGCTCCACTCCCGGCAGGCCGGTCGATGGGTATATCCGGGTCGTCAATTTCACCCGCAACCGCGGCCGCTCAACCGCATCGCCACGCACCAGTTGAACCGCCATCTCCGCGCACGACGTGCCGCTGGGCGATCGGTTCCATCCTCACGCCCATCCGCCCGCGTCACCACAGATGCCATCAAAGGTGCAGCTTGGCAAAATTTCGCCCGGAACTTATGAAGCAACTACACCTCGTCGGCATTCAACCGCGACGACGACGCATTAACAGCGCCGCGCCTCCCAGCCCCAGCAGCGCCAAGCTCGCCGGCTCAGGGACCGCGTTGATTTTCACGTAATCCCATTGGGCCGCGCCCGTGCCGCTGCCTCCGCTCCCGTCGCCAAATACAGCCATCGGAGTGCCCGAAGCCCAATCCGAGGTGGTGACGGACGCGCCGCCGTCAACGCTCATCTCATATGAAGTCGTGTTGCCGGCCACTCGCGTGATTTTGAAGGTGTGGAAGCCCGCAGTATACGTTGCGAGATCAACAGGGCCGCCGCTCGTATAATATACCGCCTTGGTGGGAAGCAGTCCCAGTTGAAATGCGCCCAAGGTGTCGCCGGCGTAAACAGTCACCTGGTAGTATCCGCCGCTGATCGATGTCGGCGTCGTAACGTTAACTCTCACTTCCATGTTCCAGCCGTTGGCATTCACAAGCTCGTCAGCGGCGCTGCCCGCGCCCGGACCAGCCGGAAGCGTATACTTTCCCGCGCTGGAACCGGTTGTGTTCTGCGTCATCAGTCCGGCCGACGGGCTGTCAATCGTGAAATCTCCTGATCCAATACCCGACGCAACAAACCCATAACTCGTCGGGTCTCCCGTATCCCAGATCACCGAGGCATTGGCCGCGCCGCCAATCGCCAGAAGACCACACAAACCTCCGATAACCATTTTCGTACGCATCTCAGTCTCCTTTCGAAATAGAACCGAACATAAAACACTCGAACTCAATAAAAAAACACAACGCCATAAAACTGCATGGCATGCAAGGACGAATTCATGAAAGGCTTTTTTCCTCCTTATAATGAGACGCAACCATTGCGTCCGGTTGAATCATCTCCTCCGGCTCCACTCCCGGCAGGCCGGTCGATGGGTATATTCGGGACGTCAATTTCACCCGCAACCGCGGCCGCTCAACCGCATCGCCACGCACCAGTTGAACCGCCATCTCCGCGCACGCCGCCCCGATGGTCAACACGTCAAACTCCAACGCCACGAACGGCAGCGGAAAGACCAGCCCGGACTTGCGGTTGATCTGCACCATGACCGTCAAATCACGCTCGGTGGAAACGCCAAGCTCAACCATGGCCCGTATTGCCCCCTGGGCCATGATGTCGTCCAGAATCAATATCGCATCGGGCCGGTCATCCATCGCCCAAATCTCATGGAACGCCCGATAGCCCGAAATCGCACTGGGCGGAAGATCGCCGCGAACCCATCCGGGACGAACCGACAGCCGGCTCTGTTCCATTAACCGCCAGTACGTCATGACATCCGGATGCACCGGCACATGGACCGGCCGGCCGATGATCAGACCCAGCTTGCGGCTTCCCTGATCCAGCAGATATTGGATACCGTCGCAAGCCAGGGATTCAGTATCCAACGTCACGTTATACCTGCCCGACGCCTTTTGACGGTGTGTGCCGATGACGGGCACGCACCATTTACTCAATGCGGATTCGATTTCATCCGGCTCGTAGCTTCCGGTGACGACCAGGCATTGCAATCGCCCCCCGGCCGCGTGTTCCAACACTTTCTGTCCATGCTCAAGAAAATCGGGAACCAACCCCTCGCCGAAGAAGCTGTAGATGTGTGGAGCCTCTCCCAGTTCGCGCAGGCGGCCCAGCAACCCCTGAAGCAGGTTTCGCGGATAGACCGATTTCACATCGCCGGTCTGTGCAAGATAGGTCAAAATGCCGATTCGCCCGGCCGGCGAATGATCCGTATTTACGAACGTCCCCTTGCCCTGATGTCGGCGCACCAAGCCTTCGGCACGGAGATCCCCCAACGCCCGAACAATCGTCTTGGTGCCCACGCCATATTCGATCCGCAGAGCGCTTTCCGAAGGCAACATCCCGCCGACAAACTCCCCACGCACAATCTTCTGGCGCAAGGCGGATTTCAATTCAGTATATTTCGGCACCTGCATGGAACACCTGAGAGTTTGACTTTAACCTACCCCCATGATATAACATAGGCGACTAAGTTTCAAGTGAAAAATTCCATCTTCTGGCAGTAATGGATTGTCCACCTTGGAAATTATGGAATTCTATGTAAAAACTCATGAAATAGGAGTGATAGTCCCAAATGCGAGCTGGCTCTGCAAGGGCAATTTGTACGTCATATGTTCGGCATTTAAATTGGAATTCAACCTTGTGCTTGCCGCCAATATATCCCTTTTGAAAATTGTACGGTTAATTCGCGTAATGGGGCCGGTCCGAACCTTCGTGATGTCTCGATCAGGTTCAAATTCCGAAGTGATCTGTGATATAAAAAGAGTATGCCAAGCGGAATAAGATTTAATTTTATTGCTGTTTATCGAGGATTTTATGCCCAGTACGCTTCGTGAGCGCCTTGCCCGCGGGCAAACCCTTCTCGGCTTGAACCACATGTACCCGGGTGCCGGTATCGTTGAGGGGATGTGTCCGGGGTGGGACTTTATCTGGATTGACACCCAACACGGCCAGATGTCTTACGACGCCACCCTGGCAAGCGTGCGGACGGCTCATCACATGGGGCTGGAAACCATCGTGCGCCCACCGAGCCACGAATTCACGATCCTGGGCATCATGGCCGACCTAGCCCCGTCGGGGCTGATGGTTCCGATGGTCAACAGCGTCCAGGATGCGCAGCGTACGGTTCGGGCGGTTCATTTTCCACCGCTGGGAGATCGCTCCTACGGCGGACGACGGCCTATCGACCTCCATGGGCGCGAATACTATCGCAACAATCCGGTTTTTGTGCTTGCGCAGATTGAAACACTCGAGGCGGTCGAGGCTGCCGAGCAGATCATCGCGACCGATGGGATTGATGGACTGTTCTTTGGGCCCGACGACATGAAGGTGCGCATGGGGCTGCCGATCGACACCACGGTGATGGATAACGCCCGCTTGCAAGAGGCGATGCGCCATACCGCCGCGGCGGCGAACAAATTCGGCAAATTCGCCGGAGGAATCGCGGCCAATGTCGCCTCCCTCCACCTCTGTCGCCAGATGGGTTATCAGATTCTCATCGGCGGGGGAGATGTCATGTTCCTCAGAGTCTCGGCGGCGGCGAAGCTTGCTGAACTGAGAGGCGCACTGAACCAGCATTCCAATAATACCGGATGCACCTCCGGCGCCGCCCCATACTGAACCTGGCAAAACCTGCCCCCGGAGCGATGATTCAAAAATATTTTCTTCCCTCTTGATTAATCTCAATTTTTGAGTATATTAGTCTTTCGTGGCGACATTACTGGAAAAGCGAGTCATTGAACTCCTGCGTTCAGGTCAAGGCCGAACGCAAGCCGAGTTGTGCCGACTGACCGGACAGAACAGTTCCACTGTGTCCGAAATTCTCGGCCGGTTGCGTCGCAGAAAAGTCGTGGAAAGCGTTGGTGACGAGGGCAAGGGTCTTCGTCGCGGGCGGCCCGGCACCATTCTGCGACTCACGCAGGATGGGTGCGTCGGCGGCATTGATATTGACGGAGCGCATGCCCTGATTGGAATCCTCGATTTTCATGCCAATGTCCTGGCCTCCAAGCTGATCGGGTTTGACGCGCGGCGTCTGTCTCCCGAACAATTGCTGGTCCAGTGCGATGCGGTCCTGCGATCGCTGATGTCACAGCGACGGATGGCGTGGAAACACATGCGCGGAGTGGGAATCGTCGTGAATGGCCAGATATCTGCCTCGGGCCTGTTGAAGTTCTCCACCGTGCTCCCCTGGCGCGATCAACCGGTGGCGGCGATCGCGCGCAAACTGCTTTCGATGCCGGTGTTTGTTTCCGATCGCCATCAGGCCGCTGTCGCCGAGCAGCGGTATGGCGCCGGAAAGAACAGTCGCTGCATGTTGTATTTTAACGTTGCCGACGGTGTGAGTGCCCGACCGGTTGTCGATGGGCAAATATACGCCACCTCTGCCGGCGGCAAGACCGGACAGATTGGACATGTCGTCGTCATCCCCAACGGGCCTGCCTGTGGATGCGGACAAAGGGGATGCCTTGAGGCGATCATCTCCGGCCCGGCGATCTGTCGGCGAATTATCGAAGATGCGGGCACGCTGCCGGCCTCATGCCGCCCGCCGTCTTCGCTTTCAGGCCCGGCGCTCGAAAATGCCGCGATTGCCACGATCAATAAATTGACGCAACTGGCGCAGTCTTCGAACCGATATGCCGAGGCACTATGCGCCCAGGTCGTGGACCTGGCGGCGCGTGGATTGACGATGGCGACGGCCTGCTTCGCCCCGGATAGGATTGTCGTGGATGGATATGTATTCCGCGATCGTCCGGCATTGCTGGAGCGTCTGATCGCCGCCGCCGCCGAAAAAGTTGGCGGGCCGGCGGCCGGGGGGCTGTCGCAGGTGGTTTCATCGCAGCTTGGGGATCAGGCCAGGCTGATGGCACTGGCCACGCTGGTCAGCGATGGGCTGGCGCGAGATGGAGCCTTGGCGGGATAACTTCATTATTGGAATCCATACCACAAAAGGAGACAAGTTATGAACCTTCAATCAATTGCCCGTGATTTTGACCGGGATGGCTTTGTTGTCGTCAGAGACGTTTTTACAAAGGAGCAGGTGAACCAGATCGAGCGAGAGCTGCAATCGTACATCACCACCGTCGCGCCGACCCTGGACGCGGGAGAAGTGTATTACGAGGATTCGGCTCAGCGGCCGGTCAAGGCCATGCACGGCCTGAACCGCCACAGCGAATTTTTCAACAACCTGCGCTCTGATGCGAATCTTCTGAACCTCCTTCGTGCTCTATGGCCGGACGGCCAGGCCATACCGGAAAATGTTTCATATTTCGGCAAACCGGCACGGGATGGATCGGTGACGCCAGCCCATCAGGATAACTTCTTCCAGCACTGGGAACCGCCATTGGCGCTGACGGTGACGATCTCCATCGACCCCTCCACACCCCGCAACGGCGCGCTGATCTGCGCCAAAGGGTCGCACCGCAAACTCCTGCCCCACCATTATTCAGGCGTGATGGGATTCAGCATGACGCTGGATGATCCGATCGACACCGAACAGTTTCCCGAAGAGCATCTGTGCCTACAGCCCGGCGACATCGCGATTCTTCATATTGCGGTTATCCACCGCAGCGAGCCGAATCGTTCGGATGATTCCCGCCGGCAACTCGCCATCGGGTACCGTTCGTCGCTGGCGAGAAAGAACCAGGAGGCTGCGGCCCGTCACAAGCGCATGCTTGAAGAGCTGCACGCCAAGCATAAGTAGGCGGACGTTGCCGGCAATGTTCCAGGGCGTGGCGTCGCCCAGGCACGAGTTGCTTGACGTCTGGTATTCGGGATCGGATCCCGATCATACCGGCATCAGATGGGCGCGAATTACCAGAAGAGAGTTCTGAATAACTTCGTTGGACAGGCGTGGGCGCCAGGGGTTATTCAGAATCTCCAGAAGAATATGACCGATTATTCCATTGACTCTTCGCATTGCCACCTGTGGTTCGACAAATCGATTCCGCCGGCGCTGAGCATGGATAGCGGACAAACCGTCTCGTTCAAGACACTTGATGCCTGCTGGGGCGAGGTACGCTGCATCGAGGACTTTCATCGATACCGCCGGAATAATCCGCACGGCGGAAGCAATCCGATCACCGGACCGGTATACATTCACCAGGCGGTCCCCGGCGGTACGCTGATCGTTGACGTCAATCAGATCGATCTGGATTCCACCGGCTTTCAATTAATCGGCCCGCATCGCGCGATGATCCAGGATGAGATCACCGACTGGACTCTCCACCAGGTCCATGCACACAACGGTCGCGTTCGTCTGAGCAACGGATTGGATCTGCCCGCCGATCCGGTGATCGGCCAGCTTGGAACGGCACCGGCCGTGCCGCGCGTAAGCTACGCCAACCCCTGTGGTGGCAATCTCGATTGCCCGCTTGTACGCACCGGCGCCAAGGTCTACTTCCCGATCGAAGTGCCCGGCGCACTCTTTTCGGTGGGTGACGTTCATGCCCGGCAAGGCGACGGTGAAATCGTCGGCGCGCCAGAAATCGGCGCGACTGTTGCGTTACGCCTGACCTGTGCCAAACAACGATTGGCCAATTGGCCCGTCGTCGAGGATTCCGATGGCTGGCACGTCATTTCCGCGGCCCCCACCGAGTCAGAGGCCATTCGGCTGGCGGTCTTTGAACTATCCCGTCTCATTCAAGCCAAAGAGAATCGCTCGATGGCCGATGCGATGATTTTACTGACCATGACCGCCCGCATTCGTTGCGCCCGTTCAGGCAGATGGGGCGATCAAGGACCGGTGGCCAGCGTCTCGATTCCCAAACAATTCGTTCCCGAGCTTCTGCCATGGCGTTAACCATTCTCGACGAAGGCATCATCTGGAAGAACCCGTATCCCTCCTCGTACGCGCGCATCGCCATCAGCGGGCATTCGGTTCAAACGCGCGAGGGAGACATCCTGCACGCGATGCAAGTCGGTCAGGCGCGGATGAGTCCGGACAGCCAATGTTTGCTCACGCGCAGCGGCGATCTCGGAAAATCATGGTCAATCCCGGAGCCATTGACCACAAACAATCTCACGACTGAATGGACGGCCACGCGCGTGGTGATGTGCAATGCCAATGACGGCGCTCTGCTCGCCGGCGCGGTTCGCAGCACGTTGATTCTCCCCGGCACGCCCGGCTGGCTGCCGGAGAATGGTGGCTGGACGGGTTCTGATGCGCGATTATTTCGATCGAATGATTCCGGCCGAACATGGAGTTGTGTCGCACCGATTGAAGTTCCATCACATGAAGGCGGCTTCTTCGTCGTATCCACCCCGCCGCTCGACATGGGACATCAACGGCTCGGCGTTGTCATCGAACCCATGTTCACCGGACCCATGAAAAGCGAGATTCACCAGGACGAAATGATCTTCTCGTCTGATGGCGGGCGCACCTGGGGCGATCGCGCGCTGATGGCCAAAGACCCAACGGGAAACCTCCTATATTTCGACCCCCGTCCGGCGCGCCTGTCCAGCGGACGATGGTGCTGTCTGCTCTGGACACATGATGCCCGTACCGACCAGTCGTTGGAGGCGAGCATCATCTATTCATCTGATGATGGCCGATCATGGTCAGAGCCGAGGCTTTTGCCGTTTTGGGGTTTTCTCAGTGTTCCACTTTGCTTGTCCGATGGTCGGCTACTGGTTGTCTACAACCATCGGCGCATTCCGCAAGGTGTGCGGTGCGTCATCAGCGAGGATGAAGGCCATACATGGCGGTTAGATGAGGAGATCGTTCTCTGGGATCAGGCAGCCCGAAAAGCGACCGGGGCCCGCTGCGTGGAAAGCTCAGCACGCCAATGGACGGGGACCGCCCTAACCGAGATGTTCTCGATCTTTGACTATGGCATTCCACACCCAATCGAGTTATCGGATGGTTCGGTATTCATCAGCTTTTATGCCACGGCCTTGGATCACGTCATGCACCAGAGATTCGTCCGCCTGAACGTGCGGACCCCCTGAATATTTATGACCCATTTGCGGAGATCACCCACGTGAGAATTCGCGGTTTACCCAGTTCGACGCAGGCAAAAAAGGATTTTTTGAATGCATTGGCATCCGGCCCCCCCGGACGCGTGCCATACTTTGAGGCTTCGTTCGGACGACGACACCTGGAGCGCCTGCTGGGAGCGACCGAGGTGGCCGCCGGATGGCCCACCGGACGAACGCCACTGATTCGTACCCCGCCGGAATGGTCCATCCGTGTCTCACAAACCCTGGGAATCGGGTTCATCACCTCCGCATTCATCTGGGAGCTGGGACGAATCTATGAACCCGGTCCGGAAGGCAACGACATTTACGCCGGCGGATCGCTTCGTGAACGCGCGGACATTCGTGGCGTGGACCCTGCGGCGATCGAGGAAGCGATGCAACGTCTGACAACTTCCGCCTGGCTGGCGCGAAGTCATGATCTGGCGACCGGATTTGTAATCTATGGACCCCTGGCAATCGCACAGTTCGCGATGGGATTGGATCATTTTTGTCTGGCGCTTTATGACGATCTTGACCTGGTGCGTTCGTTGCTGGATGCCGCCATCGCCGTCTATGTCCCCCTCATAGAATCTGCCGCCAAGATCGGAATTGATTTTCTACTGATCAGCGATGCGCTTTGTTCAAAAAGCGGTCCGATGTTCGATCCGAAATTGATCAGAGAGCTGTGGCGCCCGACGATTCAACTCTACCTCGACGCCGCTCGGTCGCGGAACATTCCCGTCGGGCTGCATTCTGATGGCGACAATTCCGCCTTGCTCGATGATTTCGTTCAGATGGGATTCCAGTTCCTTCATCCCATTGAACCTTGTGATGGCGTATTTGATATCTACAAAGTCCGGGAGCGGGTTCAGAACCGGCTCGCGCTGGCTGGAAACATTGATATCGGCGGCGTGCTCGCCCTGGGCACTCCCGAGCAGGTGCATGACGACGTCCTTGAGCACATGCGTCGCCTCGCTCCGGCTGGTGGATATATGTGTGGATCCAGTCATGAAATCAGCGACGCCATCCCACCCGAAAATTTCGAGGCGATGATTCAAGCCATCCATGACACAAATTATGCTTGATTCGCGCAACACGTCCATCTCGCTCTGAATCATCCTCAGTTTTGTGACACTGTTTCCGATCGTTTCATAACTGCAGCAAAAGCATGGTCCGCCGTGGACGCTGAGTCACACCGATTTGAGCAGAGGCGTGGGGATGCGAAAATCTGCGACCTCGACAACACGCGATTCTTTCAAGTGATAACACGGAGTATTCCGGCCTCATCATTGAGGCGCGGCGAGACTTTTTCGATTTTCGTGGGACGATGATGTCGTTTTGGGTTCAGCCTGGCTGAACACCGTCATGTACACACTACTTTTCGAGCCGTTGCAAAACACAACGGCCCCACGGTTCTCTCCGAGCGCGCCCGTAAGCGGGCCGAGGAACTGGCCGACGACGCCGATGTGCGCGTCATGGCTCCCAGGACCATCATCTGTCCGCCATTTGTGGGGAAGGTCACTCAGATGTTCGCCGTTGGTATCAATTCCTGAGCTCGGCGAGACATGGCCACGAACTTAATGTCACTGATCATGACGAAGACCGAGGACGTCGGCGACGGATGTTACATGTGCAGCGTGCAACTCTATTCGGTTTGTCACCCCAGAGTCGAGTGTTGCTGTCTTGTCCCCATACGTGAATGTACCGGTAACACCAGGTGGCAGAGTGATTATTCCGTCGAGTGATTGGCCCTCCGTGCGAAGGTCAACCTCGATATACCCGCGCGGATGGATGAGTTTTCCAGATACTTCACGCAGTGGACCCAGGTTGGGCGTGATGTCCACTTGATTGAAACCCATCCCGGCCGGCCGAATGCCCAGCACGGTGGCGAAGAAATGATAGATCGGATGCGCGCCCCATCCATGGCAGTCCGACCTCGTCGGTTCGGGTTGTTCGGGCGTCGTCACAAGCCCCCGCCGGGGAAGCTCATACCAAAGGTTCATGCGATCATAAAACAGGTCCATCAAGCCCAGTCGGCGATATGTTTCAAACAGATAGTGGTTAAATGAGATCGTCGTTCGCGCAAGATTTTTGTCATTGGCCAATCCATGGCGGATGCGCATCTGATCCATTGGGTCGATCGTTCCGCCCAGAATGGCGAAGCATTGCGCGTGTTCGGAACAATTTTTCCGATGCACATCATCGGTAAACAGGCCCCGTTCAGGGTCCCAGAAGGCCGCCCGGGCCTTTTCGCTCACTTGGGCCGCCAGTCTTCTCCATCTGTTCATCAGCTCTGTTTCCCCCAACCATTGTTCGATGTCGGCGGCCAACCGCAGGGTGTATATGAATTGGAGATTCATGATTCCCGATGGCCCATCGGACATGCCGGGGTGGACCCCGTCATACCATGTCGGCACCCAGTCCATGAAATTCCATCCCTCATCGCAATCGATCAGCCCGTCGCGGTTGAGCTTGCCGAGATACCAGTCGAGGATGCCGCGGGCGGCGCGCATTCGCTGCCTCACAAAGTCGGCATCACCTCTCCATAGCGCGTAGTCATGCAGCATCCCCACCCAAAACAGCGAAAAAGGGGCGAGAATTTGACGTATGCGGCTTGGATAGCGCGACTGTGTCAGGCCCGATGCGGTGCGCGAATAATCGAATACTTCGATGCACTTTCTGACCAGCCGCTCATCACGCGAGGACACAAGTGAAGTGAGGTTGTGCAGGCGCGTGTCGCCGGAATACATCAACTGTTCATAATAGGGACAGTCGAGGAATGTCTCATGGGCGCAAAGCTGAAGGGAGCGGAACGCCATGGGAACGACGGCGTTGAGGCGCGGGTCGTCGCAGGCAACGGTGCTTTCCATTTCAAGCGGATATCGCGTCTCATGCAGCGTGAGACGCCCGATCGTCAGTGGCGAATCCTCGGTTTGGACGCATAACTGAAGATATCGGCCCGCCTGCCACCAGAGCGTCTTAAATGTCCGTCTCTCGCCGCCGTCGGGGAGAAACGTGTCGCCGACACCGAAGAAATATTTTCCCTCGATTTCATCGCGATTGCCTTTGTTCCGCGCATCAGGCTCCAGAAACAACGACTCGGCCCAATCCAGTGAAATTCTCGACCCTTTGCCGCCCGATGTGATGATTTGAGGATACGCGCAGTAATAATCGCCCAGGTCGATGATGACTCGACGTTTCGTATGTGGGGGTATGGCGATCCCGCGCCCGCCGGTGCCGATCATGTTCCACCGCTCGACTTCGCTTGCGAGATGATCCGCATCATGGATGGGGATATTCCGCAAGTCGGCCATTGATTTGATTGATGAAACGAATCGCACGCGCCCCTCGTCAATCTCCTTATTCAGCATCGGTGAGAGAACCGCAGGGCGCATCAGGTGTTGATCGCCGATTTCATTGCGAAATATGCCATTGGTTCCCTGATGGAGTGCGATGACATCCTGCCAGCCATCCCCTTCGCCACGCTCGAAGCCCCACGGATAGGCTTGCCCGTCGATGATCACATTCGCGCCGGTGCCAAATGCCGGGCGAGGATCGGTCATTTGGAATCCACCCACACGTTTGTATTGCCAGGAGGATGTTCCTGTGCCGATGAGTTGACCCTGATCCCCTTCGGGCGCAAGAATGAAACCATGCCGCACGCTCATCTGGGCGAATGGCGCCATTAAGCCCAGCGACCAGACTTTTGCCGCCAGCACATGGTGACCGGGAGACAACGCCATATCATATGTTTCATAATACCAGTTGCATTTGTCCCCCCGTTCACTTCCTCGTCCGACAAGTTCACCATCCAGATACAACTCATAACGCTCGTCTCCGCTGACGTGCATGCGAATGGTCTGTGCGCAGTCCAATGAGAATTCGCGTCGATAAGCGACAACGATCGGCGCTTCACCAAGATCGCCGCCATGAATCCAGCGATAGGGCCACAACCCCTTGCAGGGCCATTCTGCGCCCATGTCGCATTCGGTAAAGGGCAGATAGTCAATCAATGTTCGCATACATCACACTCCACATACCGCGCGGGACTCATACCGGATGCGAATTAATCCGCCGGCAAGTTGAGCAATTTCGCCGCGTTGCCTCGCAATATTTGATATTTTTCATTGTCGCCAAGTTCAGAGCGATCAATGCGGATTCGCTGCATGGAGGCGCTATATAGCGGTGTGTCGGTTCCATAGAGCACCCGATTCGCGCCAATCTCATGAACCGCCCATTCGATCAGGTTTGGCACGATGCTGCTGGCGCTGGAGGTGTCGGCGTAGAGATTGCCATGGCGGGAGGCGGCCACGGCTCGCACCTGGTGTCCCAATTCGCGGTCCCATCCGTTGCCGATATGGGCCAGAATCAATTTCATTTCAGGATGGGCATCGGCGAATGGCACAAAATCCCCGGGCATGCTGTTTTGATCGCCACTGTGTGTGAGAACCAGCGCGCGGCGCTGGGCAAAAAAGGCAAAGAGCTTGTCGCCATGCTCGCGGATGGGATAACAATGCTCTTCGGGATGAATCTTGATGCCGACGCATTTGGGCGACTTCAACATCGCATCGGCCTGCTCAAAAGTCCGCGGATGGAGTGGATCGACGATGACCCATTGAAGCAGATCATCATATTCGGCGACGACCCGCGCGGCTTGGTCATTGCCCGCCACGGGGTCCGATCCGCCGCGCGGCATCAGACCCAGCAGCGGAGAGACGACGGTGTAGCGGGTATTGCACTGGCGGGCACGGCGGACGACCTCGGCCGGGTCGGCGGACTGAAATTGGATCGCCAGTGGGCGGCCGGGGCGGTCGTTGCGGCCGTAATGGCCGTGAATATCAATGGCTTGAATTTCACTGATTTGCATGAGTGCCTCGTTGTTGTCGAGTTATTGTCATAGGTTTTGGTGAGTTTGGAGAGTGAGTGAGAGCGGCGTTTGTGCTCCACCAACCACATCTACACAGGGTGATGGAAATTCATCCATCACGGACATCAGGACTTGCGCCGCCATGCGGTGACCTTCGGCCGTAGGGTGATTCAGGCCGTTGGAGAGCATCGCGGTGGTGTCGGTTCCCTTTTGGGCCAGGGTTTCCCATGCGGTGTAGAGATCGGCGATGGGGATGTTTTGATCGCGGCCGATTTGACGCAGGCGCTGGGCATAGGCCGCCAACACGCCTCCATTTTGTATCTCAAGGAATTGATGAACGAGGTGGCGGTGTTGCGGCGCAACCATCACATTGTCCCTGCTCAGCATCATGTTGGGCGTCAGCAGAATGATATCACATTCAGCTTCACGCCGGGTTCGGTGAATAATGGCCTCGATGTTGGCTTGATAATCGTCCAGTTTCTCCAGCCCACCCTGCACGGCGTCGTTTAGGCCGAACGCCACCAGCAGCAGATCGGGGCGATGCGGGAGGACATCGCGATCCAGTCGAACCAGAGCGTCACGGGTGGTTTGGCCATCGACGCCGGCGTTGATCGTATTGAAGATGCAGGTGGGGTGCTTCTGTTCCAGAAGATGGGCGAATTGACGGTGATAGACCTCTTCGTGAAGGAACTGATCGACCGCCGCCACACCCTGGGTGACACTGTCCCCCAATGCCACGATCAAGGGGGCGCGGACGGAGCGGTCGACGGTCTTTTCCTGAATGCGGCGATGAAACCGTGACAGGGGAGAATTCGATCCTCCGGTCGAAGCGGCGATGGGTGTCATCATGTGCATGGAAGATGCCCTATTGAGCCAGCACACCCCGCAAAAACCGTGATGTGGCGACGGCATCCTGGGCGGCGACCAGTTGATCGATTTGGCCGCTGTGTTTTTGGACGATCTTGTCGAACTGGATGAGCCAGGCCACCGATTCGCCGATCGCGCCGGCCGCCTCTTCGCGATAGGGATACTGGTCCATCGACAGCCAGCCCGAATATCCAATCCTGTCCAGCCAGTACAGCATCTCGACATAGCAGGTGCTGTGGATCGTCCCGACAATCATGTCATCATCCCATCGGCCGTGGTTGTCATTGAAGTGCATGTGAAAAAGCCGATTTCCCGCCCGTTTGGCCAACACGATCGCCTCCCCCACCGTCTCGCCGGCGGCGAAGGCGTGCCCGGTGTCGATGGTCACCCCCACATTGGCGCATCCCGTCTCCAGCGCCAACAGCAGCGTGTCGGCCATCCGAGCCAGGTATGAATGCGTCCGCGGCTCCATCGGCTTGTATTCCAGCGCGAACTTCAGATCGGGATACGCCCCGGCCAGCTCCGCCACGGCATCGCTCATCCACCCGCGTCCCGACTCATAGTCGGCGCACAGCAGATAGTCATACCCATCCTGCCCCGGCCAGATGTTGATAATCCCACACCCCAACTCCCGCGCTATATCGCACATCGCCCGTGTGTAGTCGATAGCTTTGCGGCGAACGGCGACATCCGGGGCCGAATAGCTCCCCTTCCAGTACACCTTGTCCGTGAACAGATCGGGGATGATGGAGACGCACTGCAACCCCACATCCTCAAGCGCCTGCGCCATCTGCTTCACATTGTCGGGACGAATGTCCCATGTCCCCACCAATTCAATTCCCGTGACATTGGCGATGCCTGCGGCCTGGCGCAGCATGGTCATGGTGTCGGGGTTGTCCTTGTACCCAGCACAAAAGCGGTCTTTGGTGTTGCCCAGATTCCCGAGAATGGCGGCGTATCGTCTCATGGCGTTTCTCCTCGTGAGTGTTTATCGACCCTGTAATTGTTCTGTTGTCAGCTCGTTGAGCAGGGGCTTTGCGGCGACAAGACGTTCAATATTCTGCGAAAATATGTCGTAAATCCGGTCGAGAAAGCGCGGGCTTTCGGCGGAGCCTGAAATATGCGGCGTCATGATCAAATTCGGCATGCCCCACAACGGATGCTCCGGCGGCAGGGGATAGGCGTAATGCACATCCAGCGACGCCCCGCGAATCCAGCGCTCGCGCAGACACCGGACAAACACCTCTTGCGGAATGATCGGGGCGCGGGCCGGATTGATGATGACCGCGGATGGCTTGAGCATTTTCAATTCACGTTCGCCGATCATGCCGATGGTGGCGGTCGTCTGGGGCATGGTGATGAACAGGTAATCCAGGCCGCTGAGAAACTCCTGAACCTGCGAGGGGGCGAAGACGCGATCGGGGAGATTTCCGTTGGGATCTCCGGTGCCGGACACGCAGTAGGTCAAGGGGCGGGACTTGGTTTTACCATCGCGCGTCATCGTCCAGACGTTCGTATGCAGGGATTTGCAGAGCCGCGCGGTCTCGCGCGCGATTCCGCCGTAGCCCCAAAATCCAACCGTGGCGCCGAATAGGTCGCCTTGAAATTTTCCATCGGGATTCCAGACATGATTCTTCTGGTTTTTGAGTTGTTCAAGCATCTCGCGATGCCACATGAGCATCATCATGATGCACCACTGCGCGATTGGAGCGTCGAAGTTGCCCAGCCCGTTGGTGACACGAATGCCACGCTGGAGGATCGGGAGATTCAATACCTGACTGTATCCGGCCGAGCAAAGCTGGATCCACTTGAGCTGGTCAAAATCATCAAAATTGGCCGGCGGCAGCTCGCACAAGAGCGCATCGACCCCTTTCATCAGATCCGCTTCCATCCGTTGATCGGCCTGGTTGATCCACGGCGCCGTGCGAAGACGCGCATTGGGGCACGCCTGGCGAATCCGACTAAGGTGCTTCTCCTCCGCTTTGAGGGAGATCAGGATGGTCAATAGGTCGGTTTTGACATCGGTGATTTTCATGATGTTTCAGGGGGGCTATCAAGAGAGCCGTAGTTTGACATATCGAATGCCGGCGCCATCAGGTTGGATGCACCAAAAGGCAACCAACGCCGTATGATCCGGCAGAACGGTGACCGACGGCTCGCCAAAAGCAAAATCGGTCCAGTTCGTACTCTTTCCTGATGAGGCATTCTGAGTGGCGACGGCGGCGCGCCAGACGACTTCATTGACTTGGACGCCAAAGTCCCGATCGGTCGGCTTGGCCAGGGCCAGCCAGACACCGGGTGTGCCGTGACGGCGCTGGTTGTAGACGAACAGCACCTTGCCATCATCCAGGGGGGCCAGGGCGGCGGATTGGCCGAGGATCGGCGTGGCCCGAGTGGGTCCCCAACTTTGGCCGTTGTCGGTGGACAGGGCGTAGGCGTTGGGAAAATCATCCCCCTTGCCGCGCCGAAGATGCCAGGTGGTCCCCAGCAGCACGCCGGTGGAGAGCTGGGTCACCCAGGATTCAGCAACGTAAGCATCTTCCTCCTTCACACGAATCATGGAGGTATGCCGCCATGTTTTCCCCTGATCGTCGCTGATCATCAGGACGACATGTCGAAGATCGACCTTCAGGTTCGGGTCGAAGGTGTTGTGCGGCGAGTATGGAGCGACCCATCGGCCGGTGAGGGTGGGACACAATGGGGCCGGACTTTCGGCCGCTCCGGGCAGAGGGATGGATATCGGCCGGGGGTCGCTCCAGGTTTGCCCATCATCCTCCGAACGCGACCAGACCAGTTCATTTTGCAGGATGCCCAATGTTTCCTGGGACCAGAAGGATTCACCGGGCTTGTTTCGCGGCGTGCGCGAGCCGAACAGGAACAGGGTGCCATCGGCCGATCGGCTGATGGAGACGTTGATGGAGTAGCGTTCGCGCAAATGCGGCCAGATCTGACCGCGTAGCTGCCAGCTTTCGCCGGCATCGGAGGAGATGGCCAGATTGGGGACAAAATCATTGCGGCTCAATCCCGACTCCGTCATGTAGCTGCAAAGAACCTGCCCACCTTGCGTGACCGCGCAGCGTCCGGTGATGGCGATTTCCTCCGCATTCTCCGGCGGGCATTGATGGATGAATCCTTCTTTGATGATCTTATAGCTCATAAGGTTGTTCCGATGGAGGGTTGGTTATTTGTCCCGTGCAAGGCGCGGTCCAGGAGAATCTCCATGCCGCGTTGATACCATTCATTGCCGCAGGTGTGTCCGATGTCGGGGGTGACATGAAAATCGATCAGTTCCGGACCCAAGCCGCGTTTTTGATTGGCCTCGTTCAGGTCCAGGAAAAACCGGCAGGCGCTCAACGTGCTGACGCGCTCATCGTGGCTGCCGATGGCCATATATATATGCTTGCCGACCAACTGATTGGCGAAGAGTGAAAGCCGCAGATCGGCGATCCGCTTCATGTCACGATGGTTGGCAAACTCACTTAAATCCCGCCAATCCGTGACGAGAGAGAAGCCCGCGCCGATTTTGAGCCGCTGATCCGCGGCCATCAGGCGAAACGCCAGATAGCCATAGCGGGATATCCCCGAAACCACGATGCGGTCGGGCTTGGTCCACCCCTCCGCGATGCAGTGGTCGAGCACCGCGCGGGCTTCCTGAATGAAGATTTCAAATGGATCGGCGGCTTTCAGGATGTTTTGGCATAACTCCGACAAATCACCGGGCATCGTTTGCGTATTGAAACTGACGACGGGATGACCCTGTGCCCAGAAGTATTCGGCCGGTTGCTGATTTGGCGGCACGAAATGGGTCAAGGCGCCGCCGATTGTCAGCAGGAGCACCGGGTTCGCATGAAGCCGCTCCTGGGGCGGCAAGGCAATGATCGCCGGAATAGTTCGATCACCCAAAGTCGCCTGAAATTCCCGCAGCACCAGTCCGCGCGCAACCAATGGCGCAAAAGCTTGGAATGCGGGCATCGGCGGATTTGTCGCAACATCATTCATGGTTGGGTGTCCATTGATCATCGTCCCCAGTCGAAGCAGAGTGTGATCAGTTCACCGGGATGTTCCTTCAATTTCTGATAGCAACGGGGCGCATCCGCAATGGGATGGGTCTCGGAAATCAGTCCATCAAGGCTCAGCGATGGCTCGACCAGCAACTCCAGCGCGCGGAAAATATCCTTCAACTCATGCACGCGCGGAACAATGAACTTCACTTCACTGTCGAACAGGTCGTGGTAATCAATCTGGATTGGATCGCCATAACTGCCTTGCGCGACAAGCCGAGGGCCACTCCATCCGTTGTGCAGATGCGATTCCTTCCGCAGCCGCGACAAAATGCCGATCTCCGCGCCGTCCGCCGCGGAGTCGTGCGAGCCGCACGGATCCTCCCGGGGTCGCTGGCGGAGCAGGCTCAATGAGGCCTTGAGCGCCTTTGATGATCCGGCGGCGTCAACAACCGCTTCAGCGCCATATGGGAAATGCGCATCAAATGCCTTTCGCAGATTCTTTTCGTCATGGACGACCGTGACGCCGGCCTGTTGTGCGATCTGCCGACGGAGGGGAACCAAATCGGTTGCGACAACATTGGCGCCGGCAAGCCGTAGGAGTCTGGAACATAGCTGCCCCACCAACCCCAGCCCGACCACGGCCACCTGCTCACGAATACGCGCATGGGTCAGGTCGGTTCCGTGCAGCGCCGTCGCCAGCAGCGCGGTGAGCGTCCCCTTTTTCGGATCAGCCTTGTCGGGCAGGACAAACACTTCCTGTTGCGGCGCGATCAGGTGGCCCGCGTGACCACCCCATGAACAACCGAGACCCGGTTTCAACGACCGGCATCCGCGCACATAGGCCATGGTGCCGATCTTCAAACCCTTTACCTTCGCGCCGACGTCCACCACTTCGCCGACGGTCGAATAGCCGGGGACCAGCGGAAACGGGTCGGCGGATGGCTCCTTGCCGGCGAGCGTACGCAGCTCGGTGCCGGGACTGACAGTTGAGAAATGGGTCTGAACCAATACCTCGTTTTCGGTGATGGGAGGCAGTTCAATCTGATGAACACTCACCTGGGACGGGGAATCAAAAACAATGGCCTGGGTTTTCATAATATCTCCGAAAAGAGCAATCCCACTACTCATCTTCGCCAAACACGCCGTCATGGCGGCCTTGCCAGTAAGCCCACAGCCAGTTGGCCGTGGCATCGCCGGAATACAACTCCGTGCGATGCTTCAATTCCGGAGGGTATCGTTCGGGGTCGTAATACGAACGCAGTCCCTTTCGGTCGATCGATTGGATGATGTGCCGGGCGGCGTCACGCATCTGGGGATCATGCAGATGCTTCTCCGCCTGAACGGCCGAGCGGGCGTGAAAGGTGCTGTCGGCGGATCGGCCGCCGGAAGCATAACAAAAACCGATCCAATCCTGAGGCCCTTCAGATTTTCTGAAAAACTCCGGCTCCGGCCGGCGCGGCTTGTGCGTTTTCATGTCCACCAACACATGCACATACATCGTCCCATCGGGCGCCAAGGCCAGTTTGCCCTCATCCCACACCTTCTTCATCGACGCCTTCCAGTTCGGCGCCCAGCGATTGTGCGGATCATTGCGAAGCAGGTAATCAAGCTCCATCATGTCCATGGAGACCGAGCCTTCCAACTCGCCAATGAGCCACGCCTGGTGCTTTAGCTCATACGGGCTTGGCGTATAGTCGCCGGCGAGCTTCGGCTCCAACCGAAGTTCGATCGGTCCTTCATTGACCCCCATCGCGAGCAATCGGTCATACTCGGTCTTGAAAATCGCATCCCCACCATGCTTGCAACCCATGAGCAACAGACTCGGGAACCGCCCCAACGGCCAGAGCATGTCCTGGTGCCAGAAATACTTGTACCGATACCCCCGTTTCACCCAGAATCCGATCAGATTCACGATCATTCGATCGATTTCACGCTTCTCATTCTCGGTGGCGAACTTGTGAAAATGATCGAGGGCCAGCATCACATACAGCACCTGGTCGGTGCTCGTTTGTTCGGAGAATCGATTGCCATACAGCTTCGGTAGAAAACCCTCCTCGAGTTGTTTGCCCAACTCGTAATTGTACTTCATCGCCTCAAAGCAACGGCGGGCCCTCTTCAACGCGGTCGAATCCCGTTCCACCGCGTGGCGGTAAAGCAGCGCCTGCGTATAGGCGGCCGTCGTCATGCCGCAGTTTTCGTAATTGTGCCATTCGGCCGGCGTGTAATCCTCGGTGCCGGGCAGATGCATCGGCGTCTGGCCGACGGCGAAGGATGCATCCGTCAACGGACCACCCGTCTTTGTATCAAGGTAGGTATAGAAGATGCCGTTGGAGTCGATGAATCGATCCTCGACCCAATCTTCAATCTCTCTGGCACGCTCGAGCAATCTGATGGGCAACATGGGCTTTCATTGGTTGGTGGCGGCGGTATCCGACTTTCCCAAGCGGAGAATCAGCATAAGTTGTAACATACAACCGCATGGTGGCGGTTCCATGCCGACCACCGTCATAGTGATATCGATTTCCGTCATACGTCGATGGCCAAACACGGCATTTCACACCATTAGACCTCTGGACAACGGCTGTCACGCGGTTAGAATGCTTTATCCTAATAATATCTGATCCCGATATGTCTCCTTCACCCGGATCACACGCCAGCCCGATCACCGTCCATGACCGAATCCATGTGCGTCTGCTTTCGATGGGCTCAGTCCTGTTGCCGCCACATTCATGGATTTACAATAATGTGCGCGGCAGTTATTGGCGGCTGTATGTCAACGCGGGCCCCGGTGCCGTGGTCTGGTCGGCGGGCATTGAGTATCCGATACCGCCACATCATGCGTTTGTGATCCCCGCGTGGGTGAAGTATGACAGTCGCAATGAACGGGAAGTTCATCACCTGTGTTTTCATTTCGACATCGTCGGGCTGACCGGTCCATTGGTGCGGCAATGGTTTGACCGCCCCGTGTCGCTGTCGGATGATCCATTGACCCGAAGGCATGTCCGGCATGTGCGGGGTCTGCTCAATGCAGGCCGGAGCGATGACATCGTCACGGCCTTCGCCGCCAAGTCACTGGTCGATCTTTCGGTTGCGAGACTTTTTCAGATTCTGGAGGAGGAGCAGCCGAAAGGTGGCGCGTTTGATGTGCGCCTGCTGCGCCGTCAACTGACGGACCTGACTCCGGTCCTCCCCGCGCTGCGTCGAATCGATGATAATTTCGCGAAGCCCGCGCTCAACACCGAGTTGGCCGACCTCTGCGGCATGAGCGAGGACCATTTTATCCGGCTGTTTCGCAAACATGTTGGACAAACGCCGGCTCGGTATGCACTCGAGCGCCGTATAACCTACGCGGCCGAACGTCTCGCATTCGGTGATGACAGCTTAAAGCAAGTGTCGGCGCAGGCAGGATTTAAGAATCGCTACCATTTCACACGCGCTTTTGCGCGGATCATCGGTGAGCCACCCGCGCATTATCGGCAGCGTGGACATTAAAAAGCGACCTCAGAATGTCGCGCGGACGTGGCCGGAATGAGGACCTTACCGCGCCTGTTTCAGCCCGCCGCATGAATCACGGATGATCAGTTCTCCGGGCAGGCGGATGAGGGACTGGGCCGGCGTGCGTCCTTCGATCAGGTCGAGGAGCATCCGCACGGCGTTTTCCGCGAGTTGCTGACGTGGTTGGCGGATCGTGGTCAGCGGCACGCGGTACTGCGAAATAAACGCGATGTCGTCGGCCTGACCGACAACCGCGACGTCATCGGGCACGCGCATCCCCCTGGCGAGGATGGCGTCAATGACGCCCAACGCCATGGTGTCCGCCCCGCAATAGATCGCGGTCGGAGGCTCGGAAAGGTCGAGCATCCGCAGCATGGCCTGGCGCGACTGATCAAAATCATGGTACCCCCAGCCAAGATATTCCCTGTGAACCCTCAGGCCGTGGTCCCGCAGGGTTTGAAGATAACCGCGCCGCCGTTCGCGCTCGCCCAGCGTGCGCGATGTGCTGTGCAGATAGGCGATCCGTTCATGCCCCAGTCGAATCAAGTGTTCCACCGCCAATCGAGCGTTGGAGCTATTGTCGTCGACGACCGCAAAGTAGTGCGGCAGGGAGACGCTGCCGATGAAGACGAACGGAATTCCCCGCTGCTGAATCCATTTGAACAGCGAATGGAGTCTCATGCCGTTCTGCGGACTGAGAATCAGCCCATCAACCTGACGGTCGCACAACCGGCGAATCTCATCTTCTTCTGCATCGTGGAACCAACTGGCGCTGGCCAGGGCCAGGTGATATCCATGCCGGCGAAAAGCCGCGTCGAGATTTTTATGGACGGCGTTCCAGTGCTCATACATCGACGATGGCAACTGCACGCCGATGGTGTAAGTTTTACCAGCCGCCAGGCTCCGCGCCAGCATGTTGGGTCGGTAGTTGTATTTCGCAATCAGTTTCTGAACGCGGTCGTAGGTATGGCGGGTGATCCCCTTTTCCCGCCAGCGGTTGTTGACCACATCCGATACCGTGGTGCGCGAAAGCCCGGCGAGCTTTGCGACCGCGTGCATGGATGTCACCTTTTCCTGTCGCATGGTTCCAGCTTGAACAATCTCGGATCGCGGGTACTTCATTAGGATAGACATTCCCCAATCAAGATGCCAGAGTCACGGCATGTCGGCCGGCACCAAGCGATTTTCCATCCGGCAGATCGACGATGACACATGCGGGTATGGTCAAGTCCGCATGGATAGCGCCTCCATCGCGGCGCCATGCCACATGCAGATTGCCGGCGGGCGTCGGAATCCGACCCTGGGCATGAGCCAACCCGACATCGCTTGGATTGAAGATCGCCCTGCTGAATCCGGCCGAGATGGGGCGAATGCCCAACACCACCCCCTGTATGAAGTCGATCGGTGTCGTCGAGAAACCGTGGCAGAGGCTCCCCACCCCTCCAAAGCCCGCCTTGCCGATGGTATGCACACCCAGTTCCCAGATCGTCGGCGAACCACTGTCCAGAACCGGCTTCCAATGGCGTCGGATTCGCTCCAGCGCCGCGCGGGATTGGCCGGTGGCCACCATCGCGCGCAACACGAAGTGGTGCATGAACAATTCAGGTGCAAGAAGATCGTCCCTAACCAGCGACACCGCCAAGGCACGTCTCCGATCCGCCGACAGGCGGCCGCTGAGAATGGCACACGCCTGCGCCAATTGCGTGATCAGTGGAACCCCTTCAAGGCGATCCACCCCTTCGATATAACACCGCTCCCGGTGGTTCCAGAATTTTTTATCGATCGCCGCCACCAGATGCTCCGCTTTGCGGACAAGCGCATGCGTGTCGCGGTCGGGATCCAGCCGTTTCAACAACCTGGCGGTCGAATCAATCGCAAGCACCCTCAACCACTCCAGCGTCGCCGTGGTGCGATTCTCAATATGAAGGGGATATGACCAATCTATAAAATTCCAAAGTTCCTTGGGGGGACGGGCCAGGCCGGATTCATCCTCCCATGATTCAAAACGCGCCAGCATCGGCAACATCAATTCGGCGATCTCTTCAATCCCCTTTCGATCACCGGTGTACAGCAGATACTCCTCGAGGATGAGCGGGAAGGTCAGATTGCCGGCCGTGAGCGTCATGCGGTTGCAACTCTCTTGCGGCGTCATGCCGGGAACATGACCCCAGGGGACGGCGGCCGGGAAAAGCGCATCGGGACGCACCTGCGAGGCGGCAAGGCGAACGCTCCGCTCGACAATTCGCGCATCCCCGAATGCCTGAAGCGAAGTGATGTTTTCGACGATCAAGTCATTCAGATAAAGAGTGTTTTCGCGCCATGGGCAATCCACGAATGTGTCGGTGGTGCAGGCCCGCAGGGTCTGTTCGCATGTTGACCACAATTGGTTCAACATCGAGTCGGAACTGGTGAATGTCCCCCGCTCGACATAGGGATACAGTACATTCAACGCCTCAACGCGGTGCAGATGAATCGGCCGGTTGAAATTGCGAAAGACGGCCTGGGCATACCGGAATCCCCGCTCGGCGAATTCGGTGCCGACCCGATCACGCCCTTCCCGCAAAATATACCGGTCGGCAAACTGATATTCATTGGTCGACAGAACCAGCCGGCCATCACGAAGCACCTCTTCATAGCCGATATCAACGACTGTCCCGGCCGGCGCGTCAACGTCGAGTTCAAAAGAACCATTAATTTCACTCGCAAAATCGAAAATCAGCGCCGTTCCCGATCCATCCGCCGAAGGATGAATCACAACGGGCGCGCCGTCCGATGAAAGCAGCGGCGTAATGTTGATGGGAACATTGGACGGCCGATGCGGCTCAACCGTCATACGACAAGCGACGGCCGTGTCAGAAACATCCCCGATGGGCGGCGTCAAAGCGACCAGCGGCACATCAACCGGCGAATGCCGCTGTGTACACAACTCCGGAATATCCCGGGCACGCAGCAATTTGCCGGACAATCTTTCATTCTTCGCCAGGACAACCGCCGACTCCCACCCAGAAGCATCCGCGCCCGTTTCCCACCCCATCGGCATGTCGCGATGGTCTTTCCATTCCATCCGGCCAATCTGGTATGTATAGAGCGGCGCATCGTCATGATACTCGCACGCAATTTGCGCCTGCCACGTCGAATCACTTTGAAGGGAAAGTTCATCGCTCTGAATCAGCACGCCCGGCTCAACGGGTGAGTATTTGAAGGTCATCCGATTCGGGCAATGCACGGCCGCGGCGATCCAGTTTTGTCCGGCCCGCAGGTATTCGGCAATATCATATGTATCAAAGAAGTTCACGGTATGCGTGCCGCGCACCGGACCCTGGCCGATCCTCGTGCCATTTACATAAAGGTGATAGATGCTTTCGGCGGCGATCTGAATGCGGGCGATTTGTGGGATGCGCGCGAGGTCGAACGGCTTACGCACGCGAAAATAGACACCCGTCTGTCTTTTTGCGCCGGCCGGGGCAATCCATCGGGCCAACCACCGCGATGGAGCGATGGCAGGCCAGACTAAATTACCTGTCGTCGGTCTCATCAGCGTACTCGGCAGGAGAATGCGTCAAATGGTCGGGAATGCAAGGTGGAATCGACGTCCAGCTTCAAGCGAAGCGATCCACTCATGCAACTCAATAAGAACTTACGTCAATTTCCACTGATTGTCAAAGGATTGAATATTACTTGCTTGCGCCAGAACAAGCATATAATGACTTGTCGGCACATTCATCGAGGTACACTTTCCCGCATGGAACAAGTCCATCCATGGGAGCAAAAAAATCCGGCCGAATAAATCATAATGCCTTACAAGATAAATATTTATGGGAGTTCTCCGCAAATCGACGAGGCGGAGAAACGACACAGGAAGGGAATTGCGGAGGCGGAAGAATCAAAATAAACTGTTCTTGCGCGCGCCAGTACTTGACTTTCGCGGATTTTCGGGTAAGGTGTACATCGCTTCATTGGTTCGCGCGATCCATTGATCGCAGACGCATCCTGCAAAGAGGAGCTGTCATGATCTTGCAATCAAGGCCTTGTTTTGGATCAAAGGGATTGGATCACCTCACCCCTATTTTTGATCCTGAAAATGATCAGGCATCCACGCACATTCCGATGAACCCTCCCCGAGTTTCTCTCAATCAGAAAAAGAACAATCTTGCCGCTTTTACTCTGGTTGAGCTGCTTGTGGTTATCGGCATCATAGCGCTTCTTATTTCCATTCTGCTCCCAAGCCTTCAACGGGCCAGGCAGGCTTCGCAGAGCGTGGCCTGCATGAGCAACCTTCGGCAGATCGGCCTGGGCTTGTCGATGTACACGAACGACAACAAGGGTCAGTACATGCCGTACCTGTTGCCCCTGGTCATGGGCGCCTGGTATCACTACCTGGTGGACAACCAAGGCGCATGGCCGGGAAATACGCACAGTTATGTCCAGACCTACCAGGTCTTTAACTGCCCATCAGACCCACATATTCCGTTCGCGCTGGACCCGCCGGCCGCGGGTGTGGGTTGGGATGAATATGTGCGCACCCGCGGATATATCTCGTACGGCATGTCGGTCGGCCTGACATATGACTATAAGCAGCCGGGTTGGCCGTTTGATGTCGCAAAGGTGACGGATCTGCGCAAACCCGCGGAGACGATTGTCGCCGCTGACGCGTATGATCCGGTCTATAAGAACGGGCAGTTTTACATCCATCCATATGCGAATGCGGTCGCTTATGTGGGACAACTGGCGCCCCGACATCTGAGCGCCTCGTGCAATGTCCTATGGGCGGATGGGCATGCGAGCAATCAAGCATCGCCGGTCAGGGACGATCCCGCGAGTCTTTATAGCCAGGGCGCCTTGACGGACTATTCGATGCCCAACAGTTATTGGGATCGCGAATAAAGAAACAAACAGAACCTGAAGATGTGAAATGCAGCGTTGTATTTCCCAACTTCAACTACTTTCTCTGGAGGATTGTCATGTCGAAAGCGAAAATGGTTTTCGCCACGTTTGGGATGGTGTTGCTTGGCGCTTCGCTGGCCCCCGCCGCGGTCATTGTCGATGCCAACACCCTCAATGGTGACTTTGAGCTGGATCAGAATAGCAACCCGATCACCAACGGTGGTTGGGGCGCGGGTGCCGCCCAAAACCCGCTGAATTGGACCAGCAACCAGACCACCGTATCGAACCCGTTCAACGTAACCGCAACCCCGATGATCTACTGGACCACAGAGGCGTACAACAACACCGGCGTGACGGTGTCGACGGGCGATGTTTTCACCGTCAACGCCGACGCTGAATCTGTTAAGGATGCCACTGGTCCCGATGGTGGAAGCAACGTGTATGTGGATGTGGTGGCGACACAGAACGCGGATGGTACGGGCAGTTCGGTGGTTCTGGCCACCGCCTCACTCACCGCGGGCACCCAGTCAGGACCATCGTACAGTGTTGCACCGACGCTCATCGCGATGGCCCAGGGCGTCAGCTCCCCCGCCAATGTTTCGGTCAACGGATATTACGTTCAGGTCCGCACCCGAAGCATTGGGAATAGTGACAGCAACTATTACTGGGTCGATAACGTCGTCGTCTCATCGGCGGTTCCCGAACCGGCTTCAATGGGTCTGCTGCTGGTGGGCGGCCTGCTGACGCTGCGTCGCCGTCGATCCTCGATTTAACTGCCTGCATATTGCGCACGAGGGCGGGAATGTTGCGCGGATCGAATGATGTCATTCTCCGATCCGCGCAACTCCCTCCTCCGTGCGTTTTCACGCCTTTGCAAACGTAGTGTTCGCGGGCCGCAATATTCCACCCGACCGATGGACCCAGTGAAGCAGCCCCAGGCCGCCGACAAGCCCATGTAACTGGCAAGATTGCGTTGTCAGGTTAAAAGGACCTCATTGATAATGATCAAGAAATTGTTGCTGTCGCTGTGCGTGTTGTTGATTTCCACAATGATCTGCACTCCTGTATCCGCCGCGACGGCCGCTGACGGGGCCGAGATGCCGGTGTTCACGCCCAACGGACGGATCACCTGCGGCACCAAGAGCATCTGGCAAAAACCCGATTACGGCAGCTTGATCCTGTGCATCGACAACGACGCGATCGGCTCGATGTACGAAATGTTCAATTTCGGCAAGGGTGAGCTGCACTCTGTCTTCTTCCTGAACCCGAAGACCACGACCACTGGAAATCATTCAACCTATACCGCGGAGGCGCGTGATTCCACGGCCAGCAACGTCATACTTGGGAATTACTCGCTGGACCTGAGCCTGCGCGAGGATGGCCTTGTGAAGATCGAGGCCATCTGCGCGCTGAATAATCCGGCGGTACAGACCAACCGCTATGCCGTGATCGACCTGCCCCCTTACCTGAAGCTGACAGGTCGGTACGTCAAGGGGGACAAGACCATCAACTTCGACGCAAAGTCCGCAGTCACTTTCAGCAACGAGGATCTCAATGGCGCGACGCTGAGTTTCTTCCCGGACAATGCCGACCGGTCCTTCTCGATCCAGCCCATCTCCTGCGCGGAGATCACCATCAACGGCAGCCGAATCACGTTCCGCGCCGACAATAAGAACGTGCTGAGCCTCCTGATGGACCTTCGCTCCAAGGAGACCGGCCCGCGCGGAGCTGCGAATCTGTCCCCCAACGGCATCGACTTCTGGAGCATCGATCGGCTTCGCCTGCCTGACTATGGCGCCAGCGCCAACCTCATCGTGAACCCCTCCTTCGAGGCGGGTTTTAGATACTGGGGTTTTCCGATCTACGTCGGCAGCGCCATCCCGCTTAAGTACAGGGATCTTTTTGAACTGGATGACACCGTGGCACACAGCGGTTCGCGCTCGCTTCGGATCAAAACGATACCGCTCCGCGCGCCATCCTCACTCGGCCCATTCGCGATTCCGTTCATCCCGGGAGAAAAATACACCTACAGCTTTTACGCCAAGGGATCATCCGACAAGGGGCAGGTGCTGCATGTGTGGGGGCGGGGGATGGTGTCGCAGTTGTTCCCCGAAAACGTACTCACATTCGAGGTCGGCCGAGAGTGGAAACGCTACTCGATCCCGTTCGTTGCCAAGGAGCGATTCAGCTCGATCTTCATCGACGCCAAATCAACCGATGGAACCGAAGACGGCCATGTATGGGTGGACGATGTGCAGCTTGAGAAGGGTGACATGACCGATTTCAAGGCGCCGCCGGTGTCGGCGGAGCTGGTCAGCGCGGCACGAGGGAATTTTCTGGAATTCGGTCAAAAGCCCGATTTCAAGCTCAATATCCACTCATCGGCCCCGAACGCCACGGGGAACGTCTCGATCACGGTTGAAGACTACTTTTTCAACACGATTTTCGAGAAGACCTACCCGTTCAAGACCGATGCGCGAAACAATGGCACGGTGGCGCTGGACGACTTGAGCGCCCTCGTTCTGAACAAGAAACTTCGCGGCGTGCCGGTCGTCGCCGCCGTCTTCAACATCGACGGCGTCGAGCGCCCATACAAGGATTTCTTCCGCTTCTCGGTCATGAATTTCCTTGAAAACAAGCAGAAGAACAAAAACATGTTCAACCTCACCTACGTCTACAGCCACCAGGCCGGCGGGCCACACTATGAGCGCTCGCTGGCCAGGGAGCGCGCCATCGGCTTCGGGTCGATCTGCTACGACTTCATCGCGTTCGCCAACGACCTCGATTACAACCTGGACAGGGAGCGGGTCGAGCTTGCCGAGCGTTATGGCTTTGACTTCATGGGCCGTCCTGTGTTGAAATTGCACGACGGCGTGGATGGAGAAATTTCCGAACAAAATGGCAAGGTCGTGATGCAGGGGATCAAGAATCTCATCAATCCCACTGATGCCGAACTGGCCAAGTTCGAGGAGATCTGCGCTCTCAAGGCGAAGAATCGCCCGTGGAACAAAATCTGGTGGTTCACCGGCGAAAGCAACCCGGGCGCCATGCCGCTGGAAAGCCATCATGATGCCTTCGCAAAATTCCTGCTGGCCACCTGTCGCGGCATCAAGCGTGGCAACCCCAATGCGAAGGTGTTGATCGAAGGTGGACCGTGGACGATCGATCCGCAGTATGGCGCCAAATGGGTCGAACGCTATATCCAGGACACGCGCCGGATCGATCCAACCGTCAAGTTCGACGGCGCGGCGGCGCATCACTACCGCAACTTCCCCGAAAACCCCGACCTCGATTCCGACATCGCGGCCTTCCTGGCGATGCTCGACCGCAACGGATGCAAGGACTGGCCGCTGTACATCAACGAGGGGGGCAATTATGTCCCTTTCAACATCCCGCAGGAGGGCATTTCACCCTACATCATGCATTCGGGCAATTCGTGGTACATCGGCCCGCTGTCATATGACTATGGTCGAGCCGAGCGGATCACGGCCGCATTCAGCGCGCGCAACTGGCTGATCGGGCTGAAATACGCCAGCCGCGTCGCGTGCATGCAGGATTTTGACACGCCGAACCGAACGGTGGATTACGATTTCACCTCGCGTCCGTACGAAAAAATCCCCAACACGCTGGGCCGGATTCTTGGCAACGCCTCATTCTACAAAGATGTCCGCTTCGCCCCCGACGCCCGATGCTACATCTTCATCGATGACAATACCAAAGCCCCCGTCGCCGCATTGTGGGGATACAAGGAGGGTGTTGATCGCTGGAAGGAGGAAGCGCCCCTCTATGCCTTCGATTTTGGCCGGCAGGATCTGAAGTTCGTGAACCTGATGGAGAACGAAGTCACGTTTCCAAAGGATGCCGCCGGCCGCACCATGATTCCCGCCTCCCCGTTTCCCATCTTCATCGAAGGAGCGCCCGGTACCGAAAAACAGTTGCTCGACGCAATTGCCCACGCGGCCGCGTCCAACAACAGCGTTTCGACGGTGGATATCTCCGCCTATCCGGACGCCGACGGCAAGGCCACCATCGTTTTTGCGAATAAAGTCTCGAATGAATTCACGGGCGATGCGAAAATCGTCCTGAATCAGGCCGAGAGCCACCTGTCACTTCAGCTTAAACCACTGGAGCGGATGGAAAAAAGGATCCCGCTTCCCGCCGGTCTCCACGGCAAACTGCTGCCGTTCAACGCCGACATCTCATTGGATGGAGGCATTTCAATGCATATTTCCAATCCATACATGCTGCTGAAAAACAACGGCCATCCGAAGTTGACCGTCGATTCCACCCTTGCGGCCTGGCGGGAAATTCCGGCCGTCAGTCTTGATGGTGGTTTGTCCCTGAGATTCGCCCTGTCAGGCACGAACGTCATGGTGGCGATCGAAACCAAGGACCATAACAATGCGGATGGCAAACCATTCGCGGGTACAGGTCTTTATTGTGACCCCTTCGGCGCGCTCGATCAATGGACAGCGCCGAAACTTGTGAATCAGGACGTAGCCGCCTTTGAATTCATTAAGACGGACAAGGGCATTGAGGCGATGTGCCATAATGTGCAGGGGACACAGGGTGGTTCCGGCAATAAATACCTTGTGGCCGGACAGGTTCAAAAACACATCGCTGTCAAAGTCTCCGCCGACGCCAAAGGACAAATGATGATCTTCTCCATCCCGCAGGAGGTGCTGGCGCCACTCATCCTGAAACCCGGAAGCCGATTTGGAATCAATTTGGTGTTCCCGACTTCATCAAGTCACACTGTATCGCTTGCTCCCGTCAGCGAGTTCAAAAATGCGGCCAAACCGGGCGACATCCATTTTGTCACGGTGATCGTCAGCAATTAGGAACCGATCCCAAAACCTTATAGGCCTGTGATGGGCCAAGGAAATCTCATGAAGCAAATACTGACTCGACAAACACTTCGCGGCGTATGGGCCGCCCTGATCGTCCCCTGGACCGAGAGAAATGAACTGGATGAGGCCCGCTTCATCAAGGAATGCCGCTCCTATGGTGACACCGGAGTTCACGGCATCTACACCGGCGGAACAACCGGTGAATTTTATGCGCAGGATGACCGAACCTTTGAAGCCATCACCCGCATCGCCTGTCGGGAGGGTCACACGGCCAACCTGCCGGTTCAAATCG
>JADLBV010000153.1 GCA_020847545.1 Phycisphaerales bacterium | reverse complement strand
GGTTTCCCATGCCCACCTTTTCGCTGGCCACTTCCGGCGAAAGCAGCATAGCGACGACCAAGAAGGACACGCCCCATTCCACGCGAAGAACGGTGGTCGCAAATAGCAGGAGACTTACGCCCAAGGCGACGGTAAGGGAGGGGATTTGAACCAGCGAGTGGAAAATCAACAACCCGCCGGCGGAGACGAGCATGAACCCAATGAAGAACGGAAATTCTACCCGGCTCTCCGCGACTTCGCCGCGACCGATCTGATATTCGGGTTTGCCGAACAGCGCCATACGCGATCCTTACCTCGCAAGTCGATGCGTATCAGAAATGATACCACCGTTTCTTGCGGCGCGGCGAAGCTTCGTCGTAGTAATAGTAGTAGTAATAATAGTGCCTGCCGCTGGCTTCAAGCCCATTGAGCACTACGCCGGACAAATGGGCGCGCGCTGTTTCCAACAGCCTTCTTCCTCGCAGAATCGTCTGCCGGCTCGCAAATTCCACTGATACGACAAGAATGACCGTATCGACTTCCGTGGCAAGCAACACGGGATCCGTCACCACCAACACCGACGGGGCATCGCAGATGACGAGGTCGAACTCGCCCGTTAGCTGCTCCATCACGCGGCGCATACGGTCCGACCCGATCAACTCCGACGGATTCGGAGGAACGCGCCCGCTCGAAATCATCCACAGGTTATCGACGCGTGTGGGCCGGATAACGCGGTGCACATCCTGCCCTTCGCGAAGCACGTCCGCCAGGCCCGGCCCGCGTTCCATACGCAGCACGTGATGCACGTGCGGGCGTCTAAGGTCTGTGTCGATGATGAGCACGCGCAGCCCGCTGTCGGCCAATGTCACCGCCAAGTTCACCGCCGTGGTGGTCTTGCCTTCGCCGGGAACCGCGCTCGTTATCATTACGCTTCGCGGACGCGTCTGAAGAGTCGCAAGTTGGAAGTTCGTGCGCAGCGTGCGATAGGCCTCCGAAATGGGCGACTTTGGATCGTGGCGCGTCACGATGCACGCATCCACTTGCCCTTCATCCGTAATGCTGACGAAGTCGCCGCGATGGCGTCCACGCGCTTTTCCGAATCGCATCTTTGGTATCGTGCCGATCACTTCGACTCCGATGTACTCGGCAACGTCCTCGATCGTTCGAATCGACGTATCCATCCACTCGAACAACATGGCAAGGCCAAATCCCGCGATGAGGCCGACAAACCCGCCGATCACGAAATTCATCCACGGGCGCATGCGTTGCGACGTCGGCACCTGGCTGGACACGACGGCGTACTGGCGCTCGACGAACCCGCCTTCGCGATTGATCGCTGTCGAAATCTCGAACTCCTTGTCCAACAACGCGTCCAACTGGTCGCGCATCTTTCCCGTCTTGCGAACGAGATCCTGATACTCCTTGTCCTTTTCGGCCAAGGAAGGAAGTGCGGCCTCCAGTTCCGAGACCAGGCGTTGATTTGTCGCCGACGCAATGTCGAGCGAGGTCAACTCGATCTGCAGTTTCACATACTGATCGCGCAATTGCTGGCGATCCTCGAATACGCTCGCGCCGCCCTCGGTCGTACCATCCACTTCCTGCATGGCGATCAGAATCGCCTGTTCCTTCTCGCGTATCTCTTCCTGCAAGTCCTGCAAGGGCTGGAATCCAGGCTCAAAGATGACAGACATCGATATGCGCTTTTGATGCAGTTCGCTCAACTCTTC
>JADLBV010000052.1 GCA_020847545.1 Phycisphaerales bacterium | reverse complement strand
TTATATTATTAGCGGTATTCATAAGGCCCGCAGAGCCTCTTTATCCCCTCCCCCGGTACTCCGGGGGAGGGTTAGGGTGGGGGTTTTTCCTCGAATTCGGCGATACGGCCCCCTCCCCAGCCCTCCCTCGGAAATACCGGGGGAGGGGGAAATATAAATGCGTTTGCCCTGCCCACTCCGGGAGTACCAAAGGGGGTGCGACAAGTTGCGATTGTGTGCAGCATAGAAGCAGATATAACAAGGGTTTAAGGTAATTATTCAACAAATAACAGAATTTTATTGACAATGTCAATTCCTGATGTAGACTCTGCTAACATGGTGCGCATATGCCGGTGATGGAGCAATTGAAACAAAATCAGGCTCGGGAGTTGGTGTTGCGGCGGATTCGCACGGGGCACTATCGGCCGGGGCAGCGGTTGCCTTCGGAGCGGGAATTGGCTCAGGATTTGGAATTGAGCCATATCACGATTCGTCGGGGGTTGCAGGATTTGGTGGAGGCGGGGTTGATTGTCCGCCGGCCGAGGATCGGGACGTTTGTGCAGGAGACGCGCTCGATGGAGCTGGCCAAGCGGGTGGCGATTGTGCTGCCCAACTGGATCGGCAACGCGGGGTATGACCATCCGTTTTTTCCGGTGTTGTTGCGGGGGATCATGTCGGGGCTGGACCAGCGGGATTGCGCGGTGTCGTTGATTTCGTATCAGGCCGAGCAATTCTGGCATGATGCGGGCGAGGCGATGCTGGCGCGGGGGATGGGCGGAGCGTTGGTTTGGACGGTTAATGACATTCCGGCCGAGCAGATGGAGAAATTGGCGCAAAGCGGCATCAAGGTGGTGTTGCTGGATGGGGCGGGGTTGTGGCCGCGGTTGCGGTTTTCGACGGTGGCGATTGATCTGACGACGCCGATGCGCGAGGCGATGCAGCGGCTGGTGGAATTGGGGCACCGGCGTATCGCGTGGTTGTCTTATGTGGAGACACGGTATCGGAAATATGAAGAGCAATTGGTGGGTGAATTTGCGGAGCGATATGAACTGGAGAACCCTCCACGGATTATTTACCGCCTGCCGCCAGACCCGGCTGACTTTACGGGATATGATGAGTTGTTGAGCGGTCCTGATCGGCCGACGGCGATCATCATGCAGGATGAATTAATTGCCCATGAGGTGTTTCGCTCGTGCCATCGGATGGGTGTGAGTGTGCCGGGGGATGTGTCGTTGGTGGCGATTGCGGATTCAGCGCCTCGGTCGCACCTGGTGCCATTGAGCGCGCCGGACACCAGCGGCCTGTGGGCCAACGCGGCCCGCCGGGCGGCCCAGCACCTGCGGTTTCTGATGGAAAGCGACGACAACAAACAGATTGATGTATCGCTTCACGCCTCCATTCAGTGGAAGGCGTCAACGGATCGACCATTGACCCAATTGGCCAACCGGCAAGGGAGCATCTGATGCGACGACGAAATGCTTATCTTCAAGTTAGACATGGATTTACACTTGTGGAGCTGCTGGTCGTGATCGGCATTATCGCGCTTTTGATCTCGATTTTGATGCCGGCGTTGTCCAAAGCTCGTCAAAGCGCCAATCAGATCGCCTGCGGGAGCAATCTTCGTCAGTGGGGGATGGCGGTGCAGCAGTATGTTTCGGACAACAAGGGAAAGCTGCCGCCGTATTGGACGGAAAATACGGCGTCTTATGGATCGGCCTGGGACAGCACGCTTGCGAAATACATCGGCCTGACGCCGATCTCATTGAGTGATCCGGCGGCGACGCAGTATTCGCAATGGCTGGAGAATTTTTACAAGCCGATACACCGCTGCCCGGCCGATCCGGAGACATATGTCTCGGTCAATTATGGCGGGATTTATACCGGCAACACGATTTACGCGCCGTTTGAATACAGCAACTATTACGGAACGGGATCGACGCAGATTCCGATCGCCAAAATTAAAAACGCCGCCGAGGTGATCCTGTTCACAGAAGGGTATCGTGAGGTGTACAGCCTGGCCAATTGGACGCCGGATGTGGACACCGATGGGGATGGGGTTGCGGACACCAATTCGGGGCTTTGGGCCGGTGGGGCCTACTACTGGTATCAGTACAACGGCGGGCATCCCAAGGTCCACAACGGGCGGATCAACATCTGCCTGGTGGATGGGCATGTGGAGAATCTTCCATATCAGGACTGGATCAATCCGGACAATGGGGATTGGAGAGTGAGATAGGAACACCGGCGGACGGACCATCATGTTCAATGGGTGTGTTCAATATCTTGGCTGCCTGATGTTGCTGTGCGGGTGCTTGGCTTGCCCGACTCAGGCGACGCCGATTGCCCGACAGGGGAAAGCGGCGGCCGTGATTGTTGTGGATCAGTCGGCCGGAGCGCAGGAGCAATTTGCCGCCAAGGAACTGGCGGAGGGGCTTCAACAAGCCACCGGAGCGACATTTGAGATTGTGGCGCCTTCGGAGGCGGCCGGCCGGCCGATGATTGCGGTGGGGGTTGGGGCGGCGAAGGCGGTTGATCCGCAAATTGATCTGAATCGACAAACGCTGGGGGATGAAGGGATTGTACTCAAGAGCGTCGGTGAGAATTTGATCCTCAGTGGCGGGGAGGGAGCACCGCGAGGGACGATTTATGCCGTGGAGACGTTTTTGGAGGAGCAGGTGGGGTATCGGTGGTGGGGGCCGGGGCAAACTCATGTCCCCCATGTGCCGGACCTGGCCATTGGCAAGCTGGATGTTCGATATGTTCCGCCAATGGAATATCGGGAAATTCACGCCATCGGCATGTTTGATCCGACGACGGCCGTGCACAATAAGCTCAATGGCGCTTCGAGTCCCATTCCGCCCGAACAAGGGGGACACATTACCTATGTCGGGCCGTATTTTGTGCATACGGTGAATTTGTTGGTTCCTCCGGAGGAAATGTTCGCCACCCATCCGGAGTGGTATTCACAGATCAACGGTCAGCGCATCGGGCCGCCCCATCCCACGCAATTGTGTCTGACCAACCCGCAATTGCTGGAGTATGTGAAGAAGAAGGTGCGGGAGATCGCGGCAAAAGTGCCGGCGGATGATCATGTCATTCTCTCGGTGTCGCAGGATGACAACCAGTCTTATTGCCAGTGCGACAAATGCAAGGCGGTGGATGAGGCGGAGGGGAGCCATGCGGGTACGATGCTGCGGTTTGTCAACGCGATTGCGGCGGACATTGCCCACGATTATCCGAACATCTCCATCGACACGCTGGCGTATCAATACACCCGCCACGCGCCCAAAATCACCCGGCCGCTGCCGAATGTCATTGTGCGTTTGTGCAGCATCGAATGTTCATTCGCACAGCCATATACCGATCCGATCAATGCCTCATTTGCAAAGGATGTGCGGGACTGGTCGAAGATATGTGACCGGCTGTATGTGTGGGATTACATCACCAATTTCCGGCATTATGTGCAGCCGCATCCGAATCTGTATGCGCTGGGACCAAATGTGCGGTTCTTTGCGGCCAATGGTGTCAAGGGGTTGTTTGAACAGGGCAATCGGCATTCCCACGGCGGGGATTTTGAGGTTCTCAAGCAGTGGGTGTTGGCCAAGCTGCTGTGGAACCCATCGTTGGATGGGAAGAAACTGATCGATCAGTTTGTGCGGGAGTATTACCAAGAGGCCGGGCCGGGGGTGCTGGCGTACATTGATCTGCTGCACAAGGCGGCCGGCATCACGTTTGTCGGCGTGAGCGACACCAATCTGGCCTCATATCTGACGCCCAGGGTGATGAGCGAGGGATATGAGCTGTTGCAGAAGGCCAAGGGGAATGTGGCGGGCCGGCCGGAGCTGGTGCATCGGGTGGAGGGGGTGGAAGCCTCCATATTACATGCGATTGTGACCAGTTGGTCGGTGCGCAAGCAGCAGGCGGCGATGGCGGGGGAGAAATGGCCGTTTGATGAACCTTACAGCCATTATGTGGATGAGATTGGGCGGATTTTTGCCGATCAGAAGATCACCTCATTGAGCGAAGGGGAACCGAAGCTGGATTTGGCGGCGTGGATAACAAAATTGCGGCAGGCGCAAAACGACAAAGTGGCGGCCGTGCCGGCGGAATTGCAAAAGTTGCCTCGCAGCGACTGGTTTGATTTGCAGGAGGGTGAATTTCAACTGCACGGCAATGATCGGCAGGTGCGATTGATTGATGATCCGAAGGCGTCGGATGGCCGGGCGGCTTGGATGTCGGGAGATCATCGCAACTGGTCGATCCAGGCCACGCTCAACAAGCTGCCGGGGGCGGATCGATGGACGATTTACGCGGCCGTTCGCATCGAACGCGGCGGCGATAAAGGTTCGGCTTTCGCGTGTGGTGTTTGGGATTTGAAAAAAGATCACATGATCGGCCCGACAACCGTACCCAATGCGGACATTGAGGGTGAAGGTTATCACCTGTATCGCATCGGCACGGTGGAGTTGGCGTCCACCCGGTATGTCTGGTTTGCTCCGACGGAGAATCCGGATGTTCAGGGGATTTGTGTGGATCGATTGATATTTGTCAAAGGAGATGCTTCGCATGGTGTGAAGCATTGATTCGAGGACGTGTTGTCCATCTCTTTTTGGAGGTTTTATGAATCGGTTAGCAGTAGTATCGGTAGCCGTATTGGGGATCGGCGGATGGGGCAGTGTGCATGCAGCGCAGATCGTGCAGCAGTTGAGCACGAGCAATGCGATTGATGCGCCGATCAACAGCAGCCCCGCTTACAACAGCAGCAGCTATTACAATTACATTGGAATGGCTGAAAGTACGCTTGTGACCAACGTGCTGTACCGCTTTGATCTGCCCGCGATCCCTGGTGGATCGACAATTAACAGCGCGACGTTCAGCATCTGGAAATTTGATGATGGGAATATCACGCAGACCGCTGATGTTCATGCCATCACAAAAGACTGGACCAATAGCGTGACGTATTCCACATATGACGGCACCAACCCATGGTCCAGTTCGGGAATGGGATCTGGCACTGACTATGAGGCCGCAGTCACAGCCACTGTCGCCTTTAATGCGCCCGGTTGGCACGATATTGACATCACCAGTCAATATCAGCAATGGTTCTCGGGTGCGGAGGCGAACTACGGTCTGGTGCTGATCCCGACGACCTTGGACAACCAATATACTCGGTTGGCTGCGACGGAGCCTGTTCCGCCGAATACAGAGCCGTTCGGGTTGCAATTGACGGTGGATTATACTCCAGTCCCCGAGCCAACATCGCTGGGATTGCTTTGCGTTGCGGGTTTGCTGGGCCTGCGTCGGCGACGCAAGGCTTGAACGGGTTGTTGGTTTTGTTGATCGAAGAATGAAGTTGACTTCCCCGCCGGATGGGCGGGGAAGTTTTTTTATGGGGATTGCGTATACTTTCTGCCACCATGAATGCGGCGGCGGGTGAATTGAACATTGTCCAGAAGAAACGGCGGTTGCGGTTTGCGTTGGCGGGGAGCGCGGCCGGCGCGGTTTTTGGGATGATGTCGATCTTTGGGCCGGTCTTTTTGCTGTTTCTGGATCAGTTGGGGTTTGACAAGAAGCGCATCGGGGTGTTGTTGTCGATGTTTCCGTTTTGCGGGCTGATGGCGCCGGTGATCGGGCCTTGGTTGAGCCGGGTGGGGTTGAAGCGGTCTTTTTTGACCTTTTGGACGTTTCGGAAACTTGCGGTTTTGTCGTTGGTTTTGACGCCGTGGGTGGTCAATGTTTGGGGGTCATCGGGGGCGTTTGGATATGTGGCGGGGGTGGTGCTGCTGTTTGCCCTGTGCAGGGCGGCGGGGGAGACGGCGTTGTATCCATGGTCGCAGGAATATGTCCCCAGCAGTTATCGTGGGCGATTTTCGGCGATGGAGAACATCCTGGTCGCGCTGCTCAGCGGCGGGGCATCGTTCGCAACCGCGCGCATCATCGGGGCGGATCCGGATTTGTCGCGGTTTTCAATCACCTTTGCCATTGCCTTTGTTTTTGGGATGGTGATGGTGGTTTGTTATTCGTTTTTGCCGGGTGGGGCGCCACAGCGGTCGGCCGAACAGCGTGAGAATACATCGATCATCGTGGCGTTGCGCGACCCGGCGTTTATGCGATATCTGGCGGGGCTGGGGCTGGTGTTGCTGGGGGCGGGCATCGGGACGACGTTTGTGCCGCTGTTCATGACCGAAAGACTGGCGTTGACGGCCGGCCAGGTGCTGATGTTGCAGACCATCGCGTTGTTGTCGGGGTTGATTTCATCATTTGGATGGGGATGGGCATCGGACCGGTATGGTTCCAAGCCGGTTTTTGTGGTCGGATTGTTGTTGGCGTCGGTCTATCCGCTGGGGTTGCTGGTGATGCCCAGGGCGCAGACCAGCACCCTGCCGATGGCGGTGGCGTTGACGGTGCTGGTGGGGATCATGTCGCCGGGGTGGACGATCGGGTCGAGCCGGTATCTGTTTGTCAGCATGGTTCCGGCCAAGCGCAAGACGAGTTACCTCTCGTTGTATTATGCGTGGATCGGGTTGGTGGGTGGGATTGGGCCGTTGGTCGCGGGGCAGATCATCGATCTTGGCCCGGCGCTGAGGCGGACGGTCGGCGGGGTCATTATTGATTCCTATTCGTGGACGTTCATCATCCATATTGTGCTGGTGGGGGCGGGGGTGTGGTTGTTCAGGCGGCTGGGTGACAGCGGGGCGATGGCGCCGATGCAGTTTGTGGGGTTGTTTTTGAGGGGCAATCCGATTTCGGCCGTCACGTCGATGATCGCCCACAACCGGGCGCGCGGCGAGATGGCGCGGATGCGCACGACCGAATCGCTGGCCTATTCACGCAGCCCGCTGACGGTGGAGCAGTTGCTGGGGGCGTTGGATGATCCGAGCTACAACGTGAGGTTTGAGGCGATTGTGGCGATGGCGCGCACCCGGCCGGATGATCGGTTGACCGATGCGCTGATCGCGGTGCTGCTGGGGCCGGAGGCGGATTTGAGCGTGGCGGCGGCGCTGGCGCTGGGGCGGATTGGGGATGTTCGGGCCATCGAGCCGTTACGGCAGACGTTGTTGTCGGAATTTCCGATGCTGGCGGCCCGCAGCGCGCGGTCGCTGGGGTTGCTGGGGGATCAGCAGGTGGCACCATTGTTGATGGCGCGGTTTCGTGATGAGTTGAACCTGGGGATGCGGGTGGCGTATGCATCGGCGCTGGGGGCGCTGCGGGTGCGCGAGGCACTGTTGGAGATTCTGGTCTTTTTCAGGCAGGTGCAGGGGCATCGTCAGCGGTGGGAATTGGCATTGGCGGTGGCGCAGATGGTGGGGGACCATGCCGGGTTTGTGCAACTATGGCGGCATTGGCGGGCCGAGCCGCCGACGGCGATTTCAGAGGCACTGTCGACCATCGCACGGCGATATTTGAGCGATCCGCAACAGATGGAGTCGGCGCATGTTCTGGAGGAGGCGGCGGCCGTCGCGGCCGATGGGGATTGGGCGCAACTGGCGCGGAAGTTGGTCAAAATTCTCGATGAACCGCCGATGCGGACACCGCCAAACACCCCGGCGGGCATCATTTTGAGCGAATGCCAGACATTGTTGCGGGAATCGGCCTTGCGCGATGAGTATATTCTGCTGGCGGTTTATGTTTTGGATGTCATTTCGTGACCGATCCTAATGCTGTAATCACGCTGAAACTCTCTGTATCTCATTATCAAATCTCCATTTATTGAATATCTGGACTAATAATTGAACCAGATTGATCGGCCAATTATATCGTTTGTCATTTCAATTTCCCAAGATGCTAAATCAACCGAATAGTTCAATAATAATTGCATAACATGAAAATTTTATAATTTTTCTTGACGTGCTGATAAATTGGTGGCACAATTAAGGAGCCAATCAGGAGTCCAATCTGGAGCTATTTATATACCAGTCGTGGTGATTGCATGGGATCACGAATTGAGCCAATCGAAAAGACCAGCCGTTGCAGTCAATTGGCAATGGTGATGGAGAAGCGAATTCACCGTGGGGATTGGCCGGCGGGTACGCGGATACCGGCGACGAGGGATCTGGCCGAGCAATTTGGAACCAGCCGAAAGACGGTGCAGGATGCGATTGGGCTTTTGGAAAAACGCAAGTTGGTGAGTCGTCGTCCTCGCGTGGGGTGTGTCGTTCACTCGACGGCGGGTCGGGTGCAGAGGCATACAATCCGTAAGAAGGCGCAAATCGGCATTATCACCATTGGTGGATATACACCGTACATTCCTCCTCCGCCCGCGGATTATTCCCGCGACTGGTTCTGGTCGATCATCGGGGGGATGCAGCCGGACATGGTTGGTCATGGAAAGCTGATGACGATGATTCCGACCCATCTGTTTGACAAGGAGCCGCTGGCCGCATTGCTGGAGCGTGTGGATGGGATCAGGGAGACCCTCGCGGGCATTTTATGTTATCCCCTCAGTTGGCCGGCGAAACAGATGAGTCAACTGACCCATGCGTTGGATGAGCGGCAGATTCCGTATGTCACATTAAATCGCGTCTCCAATCTGACGCACCACAATTTTGTCAGTGCGGATTTTATCGGGGGCACCCGTCTGGTTGGTCGATGCCTGGCGCGGATGGGGGTCCGCAGGGTGCTGATGCTGGGGACCAAATCAATCACCAGTTCGCATTCAGAGATGGATCGGGTCGGCGGGCTGTTCCAGGGATATGCACTGGAAGATGCCCCAACACAGGAGATCCATGTCATACGCTGTGCGGATCATCGCATGGAGAGTGGGCATGGGATTGTATCGCAGTATTTGAACGATCATCCCACCCCGCAGGCGGTGGTGGCGATGGGGGATTTTCTGGCCCAGGGAGCGATCAAGGCATTGACGGAGCGGGGGTTGCGCATCCCCGATGATGTCGGCGTCATCGGCGGCACGGGGTTGCCGCAGGCGCGGGAGATGACGCCAAGCCTGACGACGCTCTCGTTGCCGGGGGCCGAGTTGGGTCACCAGGCGATGCAGATGCTGCTGGAGATGGAGCGGGCGGATGTGACTCGGATCACGGGTCGGACCATTCGCGGAGAGTTGGTGTTGCGTCAGTCATTGTGCATCCCGGAATCGATTCAACGGGAGTTGTCGGAGGAATCGGAGGCGTGGAAGTTCAGGGCGGAGCAGTAAATTAAACAATACACATCGCCGCCGAAGCGGCGCATTTTTTACGGAGGTTTGTCATGAGTTCCTGTCTTGCATCGCGTAAGAGCCATATGAGCAGGCAGTTGAGTTGCTCGTTTGCCGCAACATTCGTCGCGGCGGGTCTGTTTACGGCAACGACCGCCTCGGCGGTTGCGCTGATTGATTTTGAGAATTATCCAACCGGAGCGGTTGGTGCGGGTTCTTCTTGGCCGCAGGATTGGCTGAATATCAGCGGGAGCATGCCGGTTGTTACCACGTCCGGCGCGCTGGCCGGATCGCAGTCTCTGGAGTTTGATACTCCGGCGCCTGTTGCAACGGGTTATCAGAGGGTTCTTCTGGACCTGCGTCCCACGGCCAAGGACTATACGCCGCTTGGCAATGAAGTACAGATGAGCTTCCTTATCCAACCCGGTGATACCAATGTAGCCACCAGTTTTCCCAATATCACGCTGAGGATGCTCACTGGTGCGGGGGTTGCCAACAGTATTTCGTTCGCACACGGCACAGGGGTGGATTTTTTCAGTTATTACGATGGCTCAAGTTTTATATCCCCTGGAGGTTCCAGTGGCTTTACGGTGGGCAATGTATACAAGGTGGACATGCTGCTGCACAAAACCACCGAAACATGGGACCTGAAATTAACCGATGTGACCGGCGGTGGCAGCAATGTTAAAGTGGATGTACAGGGACTGGGATTTTTACATACCGGGTCCTTATCGGGGAACATCGAGTCCTTCGATCTGGTTTCCTATGTGCAAGCCGATCTCACGGACAACATCCGCCTCGACAACATCAATATTGCCAATGCTGTTGTTCCGGAGCCGGCCTCACTGGGTCTGCTTGGGCTGGGGGTCATTCTCCTGGCTGGACGCAGGCGTGAGCGCAGCAGGATGTAACTGGGTTTGGAAGTACGGCTGGCGCGGGCAGTAAATGACCATAACCCGCATCGACCATTTTGCTCACAGGATGAATGTCAATCTTCATACGGTGGGACAGATCATGAAACGAATCAAGGCATTTACGTTGGTGGAATTGCTGGTTGTCATAGGGATCATAGCCCTTCTTATTTCTATTTTGTTGCCGGCGTTGAACAAGGCGCGGGAGGCGGCAAAAAAGATTCAGTGCGCCTCGAACATGCGACAAGTCGCCCTTGCGATCAGGCTATATGCCCAGGACAACCGCCAATGGATGCCGCCGGGGTTGAGTTCCGATTCGATATATGGAGGCAACGGGTCCGACTATACCGCGCCCATCCATATATTGGGCAACTCGATGTCCAGCTATTCCGGATTGACACTGTTATTTCCTTATCCGTACCGTTGGATCGGCGCCGGCTCCGCCACTTATCTTTCGAGTCCCGATGTGCTGTTTTGTCCGTCCGATGACTGGGCTGCCAACCATCGCGGCCCATCATTTTATGATCCATCAGTAACCGGTTTTGCCTCCACGACAACATACCCCACGGCGTATGGCTACATTTCCTACAACTATTTCTTTTTTCTGGGGCGTGGGGTCAACCCAATGGCTCCCAATGTTTTTCCCAATGCGACAACGAACGCCGCGTTTGACTATCCGCGTTACCGCATGGATCAGACGTACTTTCATTCGGGTTCTTCCAGCACGACGGCCATTCTGTCCGACCAGAATGGATATTGGCCTCCAAGCTATACAACGTATTACATCAACCACAAGGAGGGGTGGAATGTCACATACATGGATGGACATGTGAGTTTCATCCCATATCCGGGGAGCATCGGCGCCTCCTGGCAGGAATGGATGGACTATTTTGACAAGCCCGGGTGATCCGGTTTGCCTGATCTCACCTGCATAATGGTTATTGTACGCTCGGAAGCATCGGGCGTACGCAGCGGGAGCCACATCCACGCATGGATTGTCGGCCTATCATTTACAAACGGGACAATGGAATGAAGTATCGAGCTGTTGGGTGCCTGATTGTGGCGGCGTGCCTGTTATGCGGCACCGCATCGTTGGCCGGACCGTTTGGTGTTTCGGCGGACCGACAACTGCGTGTGGATTGGAACGGCAACCCCCTCATCACAGCAGACCAGATTGATTGTATTGGGCCCAACACCTTCCAATCACCCGAAGGATACAGATCGCAATCGGTGGACGGCCGGATGGTTCACAATATCTGGCGGATGAAGGATAACGGGTCCGCCGTGACCTACCGCAGGGAGGTGGCCGTCAATGATGCGGAGGTCGAATTGACGGTGCAGTTTCGTATGCCGTCCTACTTTCAACGCCCCAAGGACACTCCGGACACCTATGCGTTCAGCGTACCGATCAAGGCCTTGGAGGGGATGAGCTTCCAGGCGATGACCGGTCGAAGTTATGAACTGCGGACGGTTACGGGTCAGATTGCGGCGAACATGCCTGATGGGCCGATTGCGGAGACTAGTTTCATTGCCTTTAGGGACAATGACAGGCAACTGGTGTTTGATTTTAACCCCAAGGGGATGTCCGCGTTCAATGATGGGTCAAGTTATAGCGCCCTGGTTGCGAGATGGGCGATCATCAAGGATGCGGACCAGCTTCGATTTTATTTTGGCCGTTCTCCCACGATTTACGGCGGGGTCTTCAATTCCAAGGTACGCATCCTTGAAGGCTCGTTCAGTGATTATTCCAAGTGGCACGCGCATTCGAGCTACATTTATTTTGGCGAAGTGCCGACCATTGGGGCGCCGCAGTTGATGCCCGCCGGTTCGGGCGACAAGACATTGGAGGTGAACGTACCTCAGCCTGGAATTTACCTTTTTACGATCCGCAACAACCTCTCGAAAACAGGCCCGTTTACGCTCGACTGCGATGGACAAACCGTGGCCCGAGACGTCACATCTGCCAAGGGGGACATGAATACGATCACATTCAGCCGCTACACGCAGGAAAGGAAAATCAAGCTTGCGTGGCATGGCAGATGGGCGGCCAGTACCGTGGCAGTACAGGCGTTGATTTACAAGGCGGAGGACTTTGCGTTTATGCGGGGTGTTTGGCTGGCGGATGATATTCCCACACCGGCCGATTTTTTCATGTTCAAGCGGACCCTGCCGCCGGCGTCGGGATGGGTCGTTGACGGACAATCGCCAGAATTGCCGTACGCCCCGGCACGGCTGGCGGCGGCCAAACTGCCGGCCGACGAGGTGAACGTGCCCTCGCCTGATGATCCAAACCGCCAGTGGCGCTGGGATGGAAGCATTGTCGGATTCGGGGCGGACAACATGGGGAGCTTCCATGAGTATGAAACGGATGAACAGATCAATCTTCGGCTCGATGAACTGCAACGCATGGGCAGCCGCATCATCATGCTGAACGGTCTGTTTACGCGACATTGCTGGCTGGATCAGCTTCCGCGGATCGAAAGGACCATGGCTCGCATCACGGAACTGGCCCACCAGCGCGGCATGAAGGTCGTGGACCATCAGGACTTGTCCATCGTCGCTTACCAGGATGAGGGTTTCAATCAACTGCTGGAGCATCTGGACTGGACACAGCGTGATGTGCGTACTGGTGTGCCCACGCGCGGCTGGTGTTTTAATAATCCGGATTTCAGCAATCACTATTTTGAATATATCAGCAACTGGGTGAAGAAAACGGGAATCGACGGTGTCATGATCGACGAAACCAGCTTTCATGGCGAGATGTTTTGTGGTTGTGAGGCGTGCCGGGAGCAATTTCACCGCGAGTCAGGCTTTTACCTGCCCTATTCCGGTGAGGATTTACTGAACCGTAACAGCCGCATCTGGAAGCTGTGGCTAAGTTGGCGTCTCAAAAGCGTGGGAGACTGGCACGTCGAGTTGCGTAAAAGCCTGGAGAAGGTCAATCCCAACATCGTCATCATGAAGTATACCACCGATTATGGGATGCTCAGCCCGTCGGCATCCCTGGGAAACGGAGACACGCTGACGAATACCGCCCGTGCTGTGGATTTTCTCGGTACGGAGACGATGAGCCGCAATCTCTGGGTGACCTATCGTTCCAACATGGCGGCACGGGCGATGTTCAACAGCTTAAGACATGCGTACGGTACGCCGATCTTCGGTCTGGTATACCCCATTAGCCAGCCGGTATTCGCGTATTCCGGCTGGATTCAGAATAACATGCACGCTCAGATGACGTGGACGGAGGGCAATACCGCGCGGATCGAGGCCGACTCCAAAAGATATCTCAATTGGAAGGACAACATGGATGTACGGCAGGCGCGACCAGTCGCACAAACCGCTGTTGTACTCAGCCTTCCGTCCATCGACTTCCCTGCTTACTACGGTGTGCGGGATGGTGCGGGATATGGGCAGGGGTATGCCATGACGGGCGTGGCCGAGCAATTGGGCGATGCGCATATTCCTTACCAGATCATTCTGAACCGTGATTTAACGCCCGAAAAACTGAAAAAATTCAGTCTGTTGATTTTACCAAGCGCCTCGTCCATGAGCGATGCGGAAATAACCGCCATTCGAGGTTTCCTTCAGGATGGCGGAAATGTGCTGTCCCTGGGTCATTCAGGCATTCTGGATCAGTTGGGCGACGTGCGCAAGGTCTGGCCGATCGGCTCATGGCTTGGTCTGCGGTTCAACGGCAAGATGACCGACAAAGCAGCGGTAACCAGTCTTTTCGGCCCGGTCATCGGGCCACAACCGATGGAAATGTCGGAGCCGGTCATTGAGATCACACGCGACGGGCGGGGTGGTGACGCTCCGGAAATATTGGCGCAGGCGAAGGTGGGTGACCAATCGTTTATTGCCATTGCCAGAGGTCCGGTAGGCAAAGGAACGCTTGTCATCGCCACGCCGAGGTTGGGAGACATGAATGTGGAAATGGAGACAACGATCGACGAACCCTGGACCTATCAATATAACGCACGGATGGGTGCGTTGTTTGACTGTCTGGTGCGCCCGTTGCTGGGAGAACATCCGGTGTTTGAGGCCATCCAGATCCCGCGGGAAGTGCGTACCACCGTATATCATCAGGAGAATGCAGAGCATGGGACCATGACCCTGGTTCATCTGTATAACGGAACGGGCGTGAAAATCGTCAAAGATCAGAAGGTGCCACGATCACCATCGGCTGATCCGTTTCCTTCACTGAAAGAGGATATTGTCTTTGAGATTGCACTGCATCGGGGCGGGCCGGTCACTGCGCAAGTCGTATCACCCGATTATACCGGCGTGCGCAAGGCGATGACTGATGCACTGGATGACAATCGTTACCGTGTAACCGTATCCAGCGACGCCTTGAAGGCATATTCCATCGTAAAAATAATGATCGATGGATCAAAGTAGTGAGCCTTGACGAATCTGGCATCGATGGCGACCTGCCTCGGCCATACAAAAGGTTATATTATGAGTAATGATTTAAACGCCGGCCTGATCTGCCACTGGATGTTGAATGGCGACGTCTCGGATCGTTCACGCAACGGAAATGATGCACGGGTTTTTGGCGATGTTCGCCTGGAATCACACGCGGCGGTATTTGATGGTCGGGGTGGATACCTGGTAATACCCAACAACGGGCGGATGCATCTGGGACGAATGCCGTTTTCGATGACCGCTCGAATCTGGATTGATTCCGGCGAGGCGGAGGTGATCGGCGACATCGCCAGTCAGTATGATCCGAACACGCGCACGGGGTTTAATTTTTCGCTGGCCGATCATGGGGGAGTCACCTGTTCGACCTCGAATTATCGCAATCTCAATTTCGCCATCGATGCCGGCACGACGCCGCAATGGATGGATTGCGGAAGGGTAGGCAACGCCACCATGGTGGATGCGCTGGTGGTACACAACGGCTGCCTTTATGCGTCGACCAGCGAGTTGGAAGGGGGTGTGGGGCATGTTTATCGGTACAGCGATGGTGTGTGGGAGGATCTGCATCTGCCGTGCAAAGCCAACAGCGTGGGGTCATTGTGTTCGCTGGATGGCGCGCTTTATGCCGCATCGGGGTTGCATGACATGCGCGGTTCGTCGCTGGGCAAGGCGCAGAATCTGAACGATGAATGCCGGGTATGGCGGATGGAGGAGGATGGGGTGTGGACCGACTGTGGTTCGCCGCCGCTGGAGGAGGACAATGTCAGCTTGTGCGTGTATCGAGGGCGTCTTTACGCAAAATCAAATTACAGCGTTGGACTGTATCGTTATGAAGGGGAAAAAACCTGGGTCAGGTGCGCCCCTTCGTATCCGCGATTTATCGCGCTGTGCCAGTGGCGCGGCCGCCTTTATGGCGCATCGAACAAAGGGTTGCGAAAGCTGGGACCGCCGCCGGAACGCGAACGTATTTTCACGATGTTGCCGGATGCCGACGGCGTTTATCATTACGATGACCGGATGGACGTTTGGACGGGGTGTGGCAAAATCGATGGGGAAGACCAGATGTATTGCTTCAGCGTGCATCGCGGCGCGCTTTATGTCGGCACATGGCCCAGTGCCAAGATGTACCGATCAACCAGCGGCATGGGGTGGGAAGATTGCGGGCGGGTGCATCCGGATGAGAAGGAACTCATGGCGGTTGGGGTGTACAACGGAATGATGTATACCGGCACACTGCCGGCGGCGGATATCTACCGCTTTGACGGCGATCATCGGTGGACCAAGGTTGGACAGACCGACCAGGCACAGGGTGTAAAATATCGAAGGGCTTGGAGCATGGCGGTGCATGATGGGAAGTTGTTTGTCGGCACGCTGCCGAGCGGGCATGTTTTTGCAATGAAGACCGGCGCGGTGGCCTGTGACAGCCGGCAATTGACGACGGGATGGCACGATGTGGCGGCCGTGCGAAGTTCTGCGGGGGTGAGTTTGTACCTTGATGGTCAGCTTCGTGCCCAATGCGCGGGTGGGGGGGAATTGGACCTGTCTAACGATCAGCCGCTGCGGATCGGTTTTGGAGCTTATGACTATTTTCGGGGGAAGATGATGGATGTTCGGCTGTACAATCGCGCAATCAACCTCGAAGAAGCCCGATCACTTTGTAAATGATGACAGGTTCCTCTACAGGAGCCTTTTCTGCGAATTGGCGCATGTCATTCGCTCCCCACGGGCCGACAGTCCGTGTATAAATAGGCCCATCAAATGCCCGTATAGAAGGAGCAATGCGTGTCGCAGCGGATCGTCAAGTCGTATAAGGTGTTGGTGGGGCTGGAGATACACGTTCAACTGGCCACGAATAGCAAGATGTTTACCGGGGCGGCCAATGCGTTTGGGGCCAAGCCCAATTCGCTGGTGGATGCGCAGGTGCTGGGGTTGCCGGGGGTGTTGCCGGTGATGAACAGGCGGGCGGTGGAGTATTCCATCAAGGTGGGTTTGGCGCTCAATTGCGGCATTGCCAAGCACACCAAATGGGATCGCAAGAGTTATTTTTATCCCGATCTGCCCAAGAACTATCAGATTTCGCAATATGATCTGCCGTTGTGCGCCGATGGGCATTTTGATCTGGTGGAGGAGGATGGGACGGTTTGTCCGGTGCGGATTCGCAGGGCGCATCTGGAGGAGGATGCGGGGAAATTGCTCCACGAAGCGCCCGGCGGGCATCGGATTGATGGGTCGATCATCGATCTGAATCGGGCGGGCACACCTTTGCTGGAGATTGTCACCGAGCCGGATCTGCATTCGCCCAGGCAAGTGGCGTTGTTCGCGCAGGAATTGCAGAAGATTGTGCAGTTTCTGGGTGTCTCTCATGCGCAGATGCAGATGGGGCAGATGCGGTTTGAGCCGAACATCAATGTTCACATCACCGATGATCAGGGGGCGGTTCATAAGACGGCCATCACGGAGATCAAGAACCTGAACTCGTTTTCGGTGCTGGAACGGGCCACCGCCTACGAAATTCACCGGCAGGTCGAACAATGGATCGACAATGGATCGCTGGGGGTGAAATCGACGTATGGTTGGGATGACAAGCGGGAGATCACGTTTTTGCAGCGGACCAAGGAGGATGCGCACGATTACCGCTATTTTCCCGATCCGGATCTGGTTCCGGTGGAGGTGGATGAGCAATGGCTGGCGGAATTGAAGTCGCAGGTGGGTGAATTGCCGGCCGCCAGGCGAATGCGGTATGTGGAGGCGATGGGATTGTCGGCGGCCGATGCGGCCACGCTGGCCTCGGATCGACTGGTGGGGGATTATTACGAACAGGCCTTGGCCGGCGGCGCGGATGCCAGACGGGTGGGGAATCTGTTGATCAACGTGCTGGGGCAACTGGCCAATCGACAGAACAAGCCGGTCTTTGAGCTGGGGCTATCGGCCGGGCGATTGGCCGAACTGGCGGTGCTGATTGATCAAAACAAGGTGGCCGCATCCAATGCGTTGCCGTTGATCGAAAAATTGCTGGAGACCGATTCGGCCGCCACCGATGCGGCAGCGGCGCTGGGGTTGCTGCAAAACAACGATACGGGGGCGATTGATGTCGCCATCGATGCGTTGATCGCGCAAAATCCCAAGCCTCTGCAAGACCTCAAGGCCGGCAAACAGGCCGCGATGGGGGCGCTGACGGGGATGTTGATGCGGCAGGCGAAGGGGTTGAATCCCAAGGTGGTTCAGGAACGGCTGCGGGAGAAACTGGGGCTGTAGAGGCACTTATCAAAATGGACCCCAAAATCACCCCCCTCAAGCTCGATTTGAAAAAAGACCAGGCGCTGGAAGTGCAGTGGCAGGATGGGCGTTTGTGCCGGTACAGCATTTCGTATTTGCGGTCGATGTGCCCGTGCGCGCAGTGTCGGGCGATGCGGGATGAGCAGAAGACGGTGAAGAAGAAGCTGACGTTGACGATATTGCCGGGGAATTATGCGGGGGAGTTGACCGCGACATCGGCCGGCATGGTGGGGAATTATGCGCTGAAGATTCAGTTTTCGGATGGGCACGACAGCGGCATCTTCTCATTCGCGTATCTGCGCGAGATTTGCCCCGACTAGCGGTGCATCCCCTCCGGTTATTTGCGATCCAGGCTGTATTTCCCCGGTCCCACCAACAACAGGCCGACGAGGGCACAGCCGACTTCGATGGCGTGCGATGCGCCGGACCAACCTTGTCCCATGGCGAAATGGTTGGTGGCCGCCGTCACCATGATGATGATCAACAGCACACACGCGGGGCGAAAGAAAAATCCCAGGATCAGCAGGATTCCGCCCAGTGATTCGGCCAGCGCGGCCGCCAGACCAAAGGCGGTGGGGGAGAAGTTAATGCCGAAATGACTGGTTGCCTGCCCGACTTTTTCCCATAATCCCGGCCCGCCCATCATCTTGGGTCCGCCATGAACCAACAGAAACATGAATCCCAGCCCCACCCGCATCAAAAGCAGCCCCAATTCACGATGTTTTGAGAGTCCGGTCCAGATCATTTCGTCTACTCCTTGTGCAACTGTATTGTCGGCGATTTACACAACTTTGCTCCACCGATCCTAAATGTCCGCCAATGCTTGAGATAGGCGTCGAACCGGATGCAGCGCCATGCCCCCCAGTTTAGGGATGTTCCCTCCCATGTGGGGGACGATGCCGTGGCCAAGGCCCAGCCGCGAGGCTTCGCGAAGGCGTTGTTCCAGTTGGGGGACGGGTCGGATTTCGCCCCCCAGCCCCAGTTCGCCGATTGCCAACGTGCCGGCGGCCATGGGTCGGTTGGAATGAGCGGAGGCGATGGCCAGTGCGATCGCCAGGTCGATGGCCGGCTCGATGATGCGCACGCCGCCGATGATGTTGATGAAGACATCGTCGGCCGCCAGCCGCAGGTCGGCCCGTTTTTCCAATACGGCGATGATCATCGCCACGCGGTCGGCGCTGACGCCGCTGGTTTTGCGTTTGGCCGCCCCGATGACACTGGAGGCGGTCAGTGCCTGCACTTCGACCAGCAGCACGCGCGTCCCCTGCATGGCGGCGGTGATGATGCTGCCGCTGGGAGGCCCGCCGGGGCCGTATTGTTCGACGAAGAGGTTGCCCGGATCGCTCACCTCGCGCAGTCCCTGGCCGGTCATTTCAAACAACCCCACCTCGTGGGTGCTGCCGAAGCGGTTTTTGACGCAGCGGACGATGCGGTGGGAATGAAATCGGTCCCCTTCAAAATAGATGACCGTATCGACGATGTGTTCGACGATCTTCGGCCCGGCCAGCGTGCCGGCCTTGGTGACATGCCCGACCAGCAGCATCGCGATGCCGCTGGCCTTGGCGAGATAGACCAGTTCCATGCACCCATCGCGCAGTTGCGTCACCGAACCGGGCGCGGCCGGCAGGTCCGGCTTGTAGATCATCTGGATCGAGTCGATCACCACCACTGCCGGCTGAATCTTGTTGATCTGGTTGACGATGCGCTCCAGATTGGTCTCGGCCAGCACCAGCAGTGTCGATGAGGCGACACCCAGACGCGAGGCGCGCAGTTTGGTTTGCCGGGCCGATTCCTCGCTGGTGACATAAAGAATGGGGGCTTCGGGCTTTGGGTTTTTGCCCTTTTTCTCATCGCGTGCGGCCAGCGCGTTGGCAACCTGCAACATCAGGGTCGATTTGCCGATGCCCGGTTCGCCGCCGACCAGTACCACCGATCCGGGGACGATGCCGCCGCCGAGAATTCGGTCAAATTCACCATTGCCGGTGGGGATGCGCGGGATGTCCTGTTCGTCGATGTCCGAGACCACAACCGCCTCGCCGCCGGTGGTGAGGTCTCCGGTGTGGGGTTGGCGAACGACGGCCCGCCCGTCGGGGGTGGGGGTTTTGTATTCCTCCAGGCTGTCCCATGTGCCGCAGTCGGGGCATTTGCCCATCCATTTGGCCTGTACGCCGCCGCAGTGGTTGCAGAGAAATTGGATGCGTTGTTTGGCCAATGATGCCTCGAATCAGAAAGTATCGTTCAATGCCGATCTTAAATGGCCGTCGTGCTGATCCAAAATCTGTAGTGCAGACGGGAAATCAACCTTTCGATGGTGCATGACGATGGCGGCTTTCACCTGCCCATCGGCGCGTTGCAGCAATTCCAGCGCATCCGGACGGGAAATTCCGCAGATTGTGGCGACGATCCGCCCGGCCCGGTCACGCAGTTTGTCGTTGGTGGCTTTCAGATCGACCATGAGGTTTTCGTACACCTTGCCGAGCCGGACCATGGCGAGCGTGGAGATGGTGTTCAGGATCAATTTGGTGGCGGTGGCGGCTTTCAGGCGGGTGGAACCGGTGAGGATTTCAGCGCCGGTCAAAGGGCGAATGGAGATGTCCACGGGAGTTTCATTGGCAAATGGCTGAGCACAGGTGAGAAAGATCGTCCCCGCCCCCAGTTGCCGGGCGCGACTCAAAGCCCCTTGGACAAACGGTGTGGTTCCGCCGGCCGCGATCCCCAGTACAACATCGGCGGGGCCGATTTTTGCATCATCCATGGCGGCCGACCCACCTTCGGGGCGGTCTTCGGCCCCTTCCCTGGCCTTGAACATCGCCTCCGGCCCGCCGGCGAGGATTCCCTGTACCATTTGGGGATCGGTGCGGAAAGTGGGGGGGCATTCGGATGCATCAAGCACACCCAGTCGGCCGCTGGTCCCCGCGCCGACGTAGATCAATCGGCCGCCCGATTTGAAAGCCTTGACAACCCGCTCGACCGCGCGGGCGATGGAGTCGCGCTGGGTGGCCACCGCATCGACCGCCAACCGATCCTGCCGGTTCATCAACGCCACGGCGTCGGCAATTTCCATCGTGTCCAGATTCATTGAATCGGGCAGTCGTTGTTCGGTCAGAATGTGGGAGCGATCGGGTGTGTTCATGGTTTTTTGGATTTTGAAAGGGTGGCCGGGCGTGGGGTGATGGAACCCAGAATCACCGGCCGACTTGCCCCGGTGGCGCTGGGGACATTGGCGGGCAGTCCATCCAGCGTGGCCGCTCCCAGCAACGCGAAGGCGACCGCCTCCTTGGATTGAGAATTGATCCCTGTTTCATCAAGGGTGCGAAGGGTGATGTTCTTATTCAGCAGGGACTGGAGCATCGACACGATGGTCAGATTGCGGCTGCCGCCGCCGCTGAGGATCAGTTCTGCCGGTTCATGGGGCAGGAAATTGTGGATGGCATCCGCCACCGAACGGGCGGTGATGAAACAGGCGGTGGCCAGTGCATCGTCCAATGGCATCGTGACCGCCTTGCGGTGCATATTATACCAAACCAGGCGTATTGCGGGGATATCGGTGCTTTTGGGAGGGGGTTTGGAAAAATAGGGGGTCGACAAAACCGCTTTGACGAGTTTTTGATGCACCCGCCCCCTGCGAGCGGATTTACCTCCTTCATCATACAAGGCGCCGCCGGGAAAGGCGCGTTGGCACAGACCATCCGAGATGCAGTTGGCCGGGCCGGTGTCGAAGGCGATGACTTGATCGATATCGCCGCCGGCCCGCAGGTAAGTCAGGTTGGCGATCCCGCCCAGGTTTAAGAGGATTCGGTTTGTTTTATTTGAACCAAAGAGGACATAATCGGCGAATGGAACCAGCGGCGCCCCCTGTCCACCGACGGCACAATCCGCCCGGCGAAAGTCGCTGACCACGGCACATCCCACCTCGGCGGCGATCAAGGCGGGGTCGAGCCATTGGATCGTGTTGGGGGGGTTGTGATAGAGGGTCTGGCCGTGGGCGGCGATGGCGGCGATGTGTTGGACATCCACCTTGGCGGCACGCAGGATTTTCCGGGCGACCGAGGCGTAGGAGAGTGAAATCTTTTGCCCCAGCGTGGCCAGATCGGCCAGCGATGTCTGGTCATGCTGCCGGATGGAAAAAATCGCATCGCGCACGGCCGGCGCATAAGGGTGATGGCGATGCAGCAGACAACGGGCGGTCATCGACCGGCCCTCTCCTTTGATCTCCACCAGCGCCCCATCCACACCATCCGCGCTGGTGCCGCTCATCGCGCCAATGATCAGCCGGGTATTGGCCATGATGGGTAGTCTACCGGCGGAGGGGGCCAAACGGAAAAGTGGTTGGGATGGGAGGCTTTGTGTGGCTATAATGGGGAGGAGAGTTGAGGAGAGAAAATTTTCCCTTAAATCAGGAATTCATACATATGTCGAAAAAGAACAAGGAAGAATCCAAGGGTGGAACGGCCGTGGCCGAGCCGAAAACCCAAAACAAGCCCGATGCGGCAAAGAAGCCACCCCGGCATCTGCCCCGCTGGAAGGTGTTGCTGCATAACGACGACAAGAACGCGCGGGACTTTGTGGTCAAATCCATCGTTGAATTGACGCCGCTGGATGAACAGGAGGCGACGATTCGGATGGATGAGGCCGACAAAACGGGCGTGGCGCTCCTGTTGACCACCCACAAGGAACGTGCGGAGCTTTATAAGGATCAGTTTGAATCCAAGGGGCTGACCGTGACGATCGAGCCGGATGAGGAATGACCTTTTGGCCTGTCGGCTTCCATTCGTCGAGCGGTTTGTCGCCGGATGAATGAGAATCCGACGGTTGAGCATGATGGATTTTCCTTGTTGATCGGGGGAAACCGGCTTATAATTTATTGCGGCCAAGGTTGTTGGGAGGTCATTGAGGATGACTCAACCCCCGCACACATTGCCCCCCATGCCGCAGATCGGCCGGCCGGAGGCGTATTACGCCCACCGCGTCCATGAGGCCGACCGCCAGGGGGCGTCTCACGCCCATGAGGCGTGGAAGGTGGGCCAGTACATCACGCTGGCGGTTGAGCCGAAACTCCCCTGGGAGCAGAAGCTCAAATACTTCCGTCACGCCCTCAAACGCCATTGCAACCCGCCACCACTGCCGGATGAACAAATCTGGGTCTTCTATCGCGGACTGGCCGATCTGGTGCGGCAACACGCCGGCCAGGAGGCATTAAAGCTGGCCAGTGCCGAGGATGATCTGTATGCCGCCCGACTGGCGCTGGGACAGGAGCGCGAAAAGATCGAGGAGGAGGCGGAACTCTTCTTCGCCCGGCTGATCGATTGCGACCATTGCCCCGAATGGTTTAATGAAGAGGACTGGGAACAACTGAAACTGATCCGCGACCAGTGGATTTGATGATCCATCATCATCTGGTTGTGGCGTTCTCCCATCACACCTTCTTGTGCAGATAGATCACTTCCCCGCTGGTATGACGCAGTTCGCCGGTGACACAGGAGGCGATGGTCTGGGCGACTTCATGGGGTGTCATGGTCTGGCTGGGGGGAAACTGCTCGGGGGTCATCAGTTGACGAAACATGTCGGTCTCCACCGCTCCCAGTGCCAATGTGTGGACGCGGATGCCATGTTCCTGTCCCTGTCGGGCGAGGCTTAATCCCAGAATGTGCAGTCCGGCCTTGGCCGAGCCGTAGGCCAAAAACCCCGGAAAGGGATCGCGGGCGGCCAATGAGGAGAGATTGACGATCACGCCGTTTTTTTGCCCCTTAAATGTCTCCCAGACTTCCTTGCATAAATAAAAGACGGCCGACAGGTTGGTGTCGATCACCTCTTTCCAACGCTCCACCGTCATCTGCTCGATCATCAAGGATGGGGCGACGCCGGCGCAGTTCACCAAGGCATCGATTCGGCCAAATTGTTCCAGGGTTTTGGCGACAATCGCTTTCACTTGGTCGGGTTGGGTGATGTCGGCGACAATCGCCAGTCCATTGGTCTTGGCGGCCACCTCGCGCAATCGATCCTCGGATCGAGCGACCAGCGCCGTTCGATATCCCCTGCGGGTAAGTTCCCCGGCCGTTGATCGGCCGATGCCCCGGCTGGCGCCGGTGATGATGACGACGGGGCTTTCCATGGTCACGATCAATGCGGCACGCTCTTGATCATCGCCCGCAGACGGTGGGTTTGACCGGCCTCCAGCTTCACCGCGTTCTCGGCCGTGTTGGCGGTCTCGATGCAGACCATGCCGGTCCACTCCTCATCGCCAAAATCGGGCATGTTGCGGGCCTTGTCGATCCAGGGGTTCCAGACCACCGTGGTGTGGGAACCCTCCTTCTCCACCGTGATCGTCCGACCAAACCCGGGATCCTCCAGCACACAGGGAGTCTGTGTGTTCTGATACACGCGGTCCACCTCCCGGTCGATGGTGATCAGCCTCTCGCTCTGGGTCTTGCGCTGCAGGTTCTCGGTTTTGGAGACATACTCCGTATTCTCCAACCCCTCGATGGTGATCTTTCTCGCATCCGCCACGGCTAAGTAGGTGTGCAGCGCCTCCTCAAACGTGAACTCCCGCTCACCGGTGTTGCGCACCTCCAGCGTCAAATCGAGCTTCTCGCCGATGAGAATGTGATAGCGAAGCTCAAAGTCGGCGTTAAAACTCATTTTGGTCGCGCTGTTGGATTTGTTCCCCAGCACAATCGCCGCCCCATCGGCGCTGCGCTGGATCGATTCCACCGACCAGTCCCCCAGCCGCACAAAGCCGTGCATCGGGGCCTCCGGGTTGCCCACCTTGGCCGCGAACCAGGGAAAACAGATCGGGATTCCCCCGCGGATCGGCCGGCCGGTGCGATACTGGCTGGCCGCGCTCATGAAGAGAAGGCCGCGCTGGCCGGCCGGTTTGTAATGGGCCACATGCGCCCCGTGCAGATAGATCGTCGCATCGGCCGCCGGTGTGGAGACCGAAAGCCGGGCCAATCCTCCCATCCCCTCCTCAACCCGCGCCAGGCCGGTGATGCCGAATCGAGTTTGCAGTTTTTCCAGTTCGGTCATGACAAACCTCCATCAGGATTTGGCCGCAACGGGGTCGTTGTTCATCCGGTGCGAATAATTGGTGCCGCGCCATTCCACCTTGTTGGTGATGCACATCCGCAACGACTTGAAAAAGACCCCCAGCAGCAGCGAACCCCCCAGCGGAAAGAGGATCGCATTTCGCCGGGGGTTGCCGCTCCAAGCGTACATCATCGCCAGAAACCCGTGCATCGCCAGCAGGTGAATCGCACTTGCCACAAACCAGGTCCACGCCGTCAATGAGGCCGCCGCCGCCAGTGCGACCAGGCTCCCCGCCAGCACACCATATCCGCTGAAACAGCAGAAGATCACAAACGCCATCCCCATCAAAATCCGCCACGGCTTTCCCAGACTCCCGGCATAAAAATTGCGCCCCCAACCCTTGAAGATCGCCTTGAGTGAACTGTACATCCGCACGGCCGCGTATTCGGTCCCCCAGGAGATGCGGATGCGCTTTCCCTGCCGTTTCAAGAGGCGGGCGATCTCCACATCCTCGCAGAATCGATCCTTCACGGCCGAGTGTCCCCCCATCTCATCGTAGGTTTTGCGGAGGATGAACAAAAACTGCCCGTTGGCGAAGGCGACGTTGCGCATGTAATCCTTGTTGGTCAACCCGACCAGGTACATCATCGACACACCCGCCGCCGCCAGCGGCACCAGCAACGCCTCAAAAAAGCTGTGGCTCTCCAGCTTGGGCCACAAACTCAGGACATCATATTTGCTCGCCTCACTGCGCCGAAGCACCGCCCGCAGGGCATCGGGGGAGATCACCACATCCGAGTCGATGAAGAGGAGCCACTGCCCCTCGGCCAATTTCACCGCCTGTTGCAGGGCGTTGCATTTTCCCGTCCAACCCTCCGGCAATGATCCATGCTCGATGTGCAACACCTTCAGCCGTGGGTCGGCGGCCGCCACCTCATCCATCATCTTCCCGGTCTCATCGGTGCTGCGGTCATCGACGGCCACCACATGATAATTGGGATAATCCTGCGCCAACGCCGACAAAAGACAATCGCGGATGCGCGGCCCCTCATCCTTGGCGGGGATCAGAATCGTGGCGCGCGGGGATGGATCCTTCGCCTTGGGGACCGGCTTTTTCAGCAGCATCATTCGACGCCTTCCCATGATCATCAGCGCCCCAAAGAGGATCCAGGTCACCGGACCCAGCGCCACATAGACCACCAGAAGCGAAAAATAAAACGGGTGTTGCATAGAATAAACCGCCCAGCCACCGCCGGGTAAGGTTCCATGTCATACGATACGGCGGGGGAGGGGTTTTGGGAACAGCGATGGCGTTGCCCATCCTTTGGGGCGTGTGACAGTTTATGCGGCCAGTTTGCGGGGAGGTAGCCCCAACCAGTAGTGTTGTGACTCCTCGTCTTCGCTGAGCCATTTGCTTCGCAAAGCCAGGATTGCTTCGACACCTTCGATGCTC
>JADLBV010000051.1 GCA_020847545.1 Phycisphaerales bacterium | reverse complement strand
TCTGGCGGCTGGTCGTCGCCCTCTGCGTCTGTCATGGGGCGACCCTCGACCGGCTGACGCGGGCGATGCGCTCGCCCTGTCATCGCACCAAGCACGGCGAGTTCCTGTGGAAAAGCGACTTCGACCAGGCAGGGGTCGTTCAGGCCATCGCCCTGATGTCAAGGGCACGGTCGCTTGGAATCCAGAACTCCGTGTGATACCGCGACTCGCCGGGCATCAACTGGTCTTTGATCGACTGGTCCATCAGCGGACCGGCCTGAATCTCAAGACACTGGCTGCCGTCCAGCGTCCACTGTGTGAAATACGCCTCCCCTCCCCCAGCGATAATTCAACCGTCCAATGCATGCCGAAACGAAGCTCCCGCTCTCCGCACCACGCATAAATTCGTCCATCCCGCCGAGCCGTTTCATACAGGACACTCACCGTCTGCACCGGCGAGTGCGAGATCGGAAAGCTCACTTCGATCCCGCCACCAATGAAGAACTGCCGGGGAAGGATCCGAATCGGCCTCACGGCCGGAGATTGATGGAGCGTCTCTTTCCCGGACGGCAAATGCGTCAGCGACACCACCCGCCCTCCGAGATCCGGGCAGATGCGCGCCCTCACCATGTCGTTTTCCAGTGTAAGTATCCTCAAACGCCGCAGCACAGACCGGCGGCTGGTTTCGCAATAGCTTTCGTATGGATATACACCGTCCGGATCGTATACCGTGGGGATCGGGCCTGACGGAACCATCGAGTGAAAAAGAAACAGGTCGCTGGTTTCAGAGATCCGAAGCATAGACCTTCCCGCAAGAATGATGAGGAGGAATCACCGTGCCGTTTTGTCGTGAATGCCATTCGGGACCGTCCCTGATTAATCTCAGAACGGAGGGGGCGGCGGCTGGTTGACGGTTCCGACGGGAAGCGGTCCCTTGCGCCACTCGCAGTGTCCGTCAAGAAAAAGCAGGTTTGCGCCGCCGTTATGCGGATACCAGTCACCCACGAGTTGGGGGACCCAATGAAAACGAAGGATGGCGAAGTTGGTGGCATCCGCCAAAAGGAGACGGGTGGAGGAGCCTTTGAACTGACTGAATTTCCTCCCACCACTGCCGTCGAGATAGATGGCCGTGTCAAATGTATCCGCAGTGGAAGGGAATTGCATCCAGCTCATGCCGTAGTGATACAGGCCTGAAGCGTGTTGCGGCGGAGCGGGTCTGGAGGGGCAGGTTGCGATGGAATTGGGGTTTTTGTCCCACCACGGATTGCCGGCACCCTCGTATATGAACAACAGTCCGGCGGCGTTTAGTTGCTGGTACCAGGTGTTGGCAATTCCGGGGCCGGTGTAAACGGCGACCGGGACGATGTAATCACGATTTGAATTGGCATAAGACCGGAAGATCATCCCAAGTTGCCGGAGGTTGCTCAGGCATTGAACGGTTTTGGCCGATTCGCGGGCCTTGTTCAATGCAGGCAACAGCATGGCGATCAAGATGCTTATGACGCCGATGACGACTAGCAGCTCGACCAGCGTGAAACCATGTAGGGGCCGGCGGAGGGAAGACGTATCCTTCCGCAAAGTGTTCGAATCCTTCTGGCTCCTTACATGGAGATCGTCATGGTACGTTACGTTTCGCCCGTTGTCGCCAACCTGGCGTCGTTCAAGTCGTTCGCCGGTGTTGACCTGCATAAGGACACCCTCACCGTCTGCGTCATCAACCCGTCCACCGGCGAAGTTCAGTTCCAGAAGCTCGCCTGCAAATGTCGGGAGAAGATCGTTGAATATTTTGCCGCGTTGCCTCGCCCCTCGGTCGTCGCCATCGAATCGGTCGGGTTTTATCGCTGGCTCTGGGACTTGCTCGAAGGGGTTGGCGACAAGCGGCTGCTGGCCGATGCAACCGCCTGTCGTCGTCTGGCCGGACGGCGCATCAAGACCGACCGCCAGGATTCCAACAATGTCTGCGATCTTCTGCTCAGCGGACGCCTGCCGATTGCCTATGCTCCGCCGGCACACGTCTGGGAACTGCGCGACTGGACGCGGCATCGCAACTATCAGTCGCGCTGCCATTCCCGGTGTCTGCACCGGGTCAAGAGTCTGATGTATCTGAACAATCGACCCGGCCCGGCCGGCCTGGCCGCCGACGGACTTGCCAGGTATCTGCGCGGCCAGGGCAAGCTCCTGCCCGAACGTCATGTGCGCATTCTCTGGCATGCCCACGATCAACTGAGCCTCTTCGAGCGGCAGATGGAGCAAAGCGAGCGGGATCTGATCCGCCTGGTCGCCCAGTCGGTCTTCAAGAGCGTCTTTGATCTGCTGGACACCATGCCCGGCGTGGGCCTGATCACCGCCGCCACCGTGCTGGCCGAGATCGGGGTCTTTTCCCGATTCCCCGACCGCAAGGCGATTGTCCGTTACGCCGGACTCAATCCCAGAATCTTCGAGTCGGCCGACGTGCAGCGGGGCGGGCGTCTGAGCAAGGCCGGACCTCCCGATGTCCGCTGGGTCCTGCAACAGGCCTCCTGGACGGCCATCCGATCCGATCCGGCGATCAAAAAGCTCTGGCAGAAAATCGCCCGGCGTGCCGGCAGCAAGCCCGCCGCCGTCGCGGTGTCCCGTCACATGCTCATGTGGATGTGGACCATGATCCGACACAATCAACCCTTCAAAGGAAAGGCGGCCTGAATGACCCTGGGGGCTTTGCCCCCAGACCCCCATATCCCTCTCCTCCTCCGGTTTGGGGGGCATGAGGGCGATGGGACCGTAACCTCGAAGCGAAATGTTCCGACCGGCAGCTCGACTGGTTTTATGGGCCATATACTCAACGGATATTGCAGCTCGCAAGCGTAAATGGGCGCCGGCCGGTTCGTATTTATTCTCATGGGACATCCCCAAGCCGAAGCCAATTGGGGATTGAGCTCGAATAGCTGACTGGGTCCTTCGAGGCCCCTTCGAGGCGGATGCGTCAGAACCAGCGTTCAGAGACCGGCCATGCCCGGCCAGGAGATGTGTCGCCATGTGAAATGTTGAAAAATCAAACGCCTCTTGACAGGTCTGTACATAGCTGCGTTGGCTGCGATGAGCGATCGGATCGATGCCCTGCCGGGATGGGTTGTTTTTCATGATGGTCTCCTTAGGTACAAGCCCTTTCGATTCCATATATCAGCGGTTTCCTTGGGGTTGGTGTTGTCTGCAGTTCGAGGCACGAAACACGATTTGCGGCCATGCAGAGAAGACAATCCGAACCGCCCGGTCGCCGCATGATGACCAATCGTTCAATTGAACCACCCAGATTGCATCTTGTTTTCACGGTTCCGCGATGATTGAGAATCCACAGTTCTCCGTCATTGCACGCGGCCACGATGTACGGGTGACCGGCTGGTGATGATGAGAAGACGACCAGTCGTGTGATGGGAGCGTGCAGGTTTCGGAACCACAATCTATTGCCGTGAAGATCGAATGCCGTGATGTAGCCGGTTGTCGATCCGGCAAGCAGAATCGGGTGATCGACAGGGTCCGGGCGGGATTGCGGTGATCGTAACAGCGCAATTCCGGTGACCAGGTCGCCCAGGTTTCGTTCCCACAACAATCGAGGCGGCTCCAATAGAAAATACCGGTTTGATCCCGAGGTGTGATCAATGACGGCTTGATCGGGCTTGAGCAAAGTTCGCCTACCCAGTTGCCTGGATGATTGATAGACCCGCAGGTTGCCCTTGATGGTGCCGATGGCGATTCGCGGCTTTTCGCCGGCCGGAACTTCTTCGATGGCGATCGCGTTGAGTCCGCCCGCCCAGCCATCGACATCCAGTTCGGCGAGCAGTTCGCCGTCGACGGCCCGGAGGATGACGGCGGGACTGGCGGCGGCCCTGGGTGGCATGCCCGGCCCGGCGATGACTTCGATCTTGCCATCCCCATCAACGTCCGCGAAATCAAAGGTATTCCATATCCCCCATCCGAACCGCCGCCACATCGTCGAACCATGTCCATCCTCAGCGGGAAGCTGTCGCGGGCCGATGCGTGCCCAGTCATACAGAATCGCCGGCCGTTGACCGTCGCCACGAAGCACATGCAGGCGCATGTCGCCCAGGCCCGCGACAATCTCGGTACTTCCATCGGCATCCACGTCGACGCAGCGAACGCGCACCACGCTGGCGGTGTCCAAACCCCAGCAGTTGGCGGCGGGCGTCACAAACGGGCGATTCCACAGGGGATTGCCGTCGGAATCCATCGCGTGCACGTGGGCGTCATCGGTTCCGGCGACGATCTCGACCATGCCGTCGCCATTGATATCGCCGGTGGCGATGGTATTCACGGGTGATCGCAGGTCACGTGACCATTGCTTGTTTCCGGAGAAGCCCAGTGAGATCACCTGCCCGGATTGTGAAGCAACCAGCACACCGTCCGTAGCGACATGAATGTCGCGGAGCTGAGCGACGTCTTCAAATGACCAGCATTGAACCAGTCGGTTGTCATTGATGCCGGCTGGCTGGATGGGAACGGGAAATATGTGCTTCTTCAACCCATCTCCGCCACCGGCGGATGGAATCATCCGTGCCGGCGTAATATGGATCCGGTTGACGAATCGAACCACGTCGCCCGGTTGATATTCGCCTTCGATGGTCTGGGTGAGGATATTCAGGATCGGTTCGGCGTATTCATATTTCCTATTCGCCCATCGACTGAAATAGGAACCGCGCTGGGCATCCCGTTCGAGCGACATTCGCACGTCACCTCCGCAGGTGATGTGAAGGGCGAGGCCTTTCTGCTCGATGATCAGTTCTCCAGGTCCTCTGGCGGATTCCTTTCCCCATCGCGGCTCGCCGAGCGTGCGCCAGCGGCAGTCGAAACGATATTCGCCGGGTTGGGTCACACGCAACTCGTCGGTGACGACGAAGTGGTGATCGCCAGGCCATGCGATCGTCCGATGCCAGTCCACGCCGTTGTGTCCGGGGAGCACCGTATGCGTGAACCCCTCGGGCTGCTCGTCCACGACTTTCACAATCGCCGCAAAGCCCGGCGGCAGTTGTCCCTGACCATCGCGCAACACCGTGACGGCGTTGTGCTGCGACATGCGGGAATTGTCATACCCATACGACAGGTCCGCCGTGACGATCCACAGACGGCCGCGGCTGGTGTATTCCAGAATCGAATTGGCGTCGGCAAAACCGTGCACGCCTCCGGAGACGCCATCCAGAAGCAGATAATCATCCTCGGCATCAAAGCCGCCGCGGAATGAGATCTTGTCAAAGGATAACTCATGGGGAATCGTCTTGGGATACTCGGGGAAGGTGTAGCCGTCGCTGCGATATTTGTCCCAATAGGTCCGCGACAGGGGCGCCACCTTGACACCCAGCAGTTGGGTTGGCTCATGCGGCTGGACGTCGGTGTGATAGGTCGGCGTCACGTTTTCATATTCGCGCCAGACCGGTTTGCATTCGTCACGCCACGGATTTTTCAACCGCGCCATAAACTCGTAGCCGCCGTCGCGCTCGTGGTGCGCCATACGCGAGAAGAAGTCGCTGGGCACGGAATAAAACGACTGGGTATCGGCGAACGCGGCCATCACTCCCAGGTTATTGCAGCACATCGCCACGCGGTCGGCGGCCTGGCGCATGATGCCGTTTTCAAAGCAGCGAATATCCCCCGAAGCCACGGCATAGGTGAACAGACCGCCCGCCCCGAGGCTTTCGGCGGTGCAGGCCTCTGGCTCGTCAAGAGTCTTGGAGCAGGTCATCTGAGGCTCAAAATACTTCTTCGCGGCGGCAAGCCACGAATTCGCCTCCGGCGTGCCATAATATTTTTTGAAATACCGGCCACCAAAGAAGCAGGCCAGCGCCGATCCGGTCCGATGCGGCTGGGTAAGATTGCCATCGCGAAGATCCCGGCGGAAATCGGTAAAGTTGTATACTTCGTCCGAAGCCACCCAACCAAGGAACAGATTGGTCAGCAGCAGCCGCTCGGCATCGGAGAAAATGGGCGACTCTTCCAGCAGGTCCCACAACGCCAGCGGCGACCACGCCCAGATATGGCTGCCCTGGTACGGATCGGGCAGCGCGGCGAGCTTCAGCAGTTCCTCTCGCCATAATCTGCCGTATCGCTCTTCGCCGCTGAAATAGTATTTGAACCCCAGATCGCAGATGGGCCCGCGATAATGCGGCCGGGATTCCATCTGCCGGCGTGCCTCGTCACCGAGCCTGATGTCTCCCAGCCAGGCGACCGAGGCGTGCCGCCCTTTGGATCGCACCGCGCCAAGGAATGATTCCGCCGCAGCGGCGACACCCTGATCGTCGATGCCGCCGACCAGGATCACATTGCGCCCGGTCCCCCACGGGTCGTGAATGCTCCGGACCACGTGCCCCTCCCGTCCGGGGTAGCCGACATCTACGTTGGTGTACCACAGGTAATAGAGCCGTTCGATCAGCTTGTTGGTACAGAGGTTGCCGATCGCGATGAAGTGACGGTGTTCCATCAACGCGGAGGTGGCGTCGGTGTCGCGGCACACGGTCAACGGTCCGAGACGCTTCTGGATTTGGCGGATGACCGGTTCATAACCGGCCCGATCCGAGACGATCAGAACCGCCTCATCCAGCGGCGTCTGGAGGCACATGTCCTTGAGCTTGTGAATTCGCCCGATCATTATTCGATCCAGATCAATCGATAATCATGCCGCGGCAATGGAACTTTCAGCGAACCATCCGGCCCGGGCGACAAGGTTTCGCCGGACTCGAAATCGCGGATGACTTTGGGATTCATGCCGAGTCTCGCGAAATCGATCGATACCGCGCAATCCCTGGCTTCTCCGAGGTTCGCAACAACCGCCAAGGCCTTGCCCGGCCGGCTCCACAGGCTGACAACGGTGTCGGCGGAATCCGTTTTGACGACTTTGTCCTTTTCCCAATAGGGATGAAACTTCACATCGGCAGCCGCAATGTCGAACAGACCCTTGGCGCGGATGGTGTTGTCCACGGTTGCCTGATCGATGCCGTAGGCCGGCCAACTGGCGATCTCATTGAGCCAAAGCAGCGCGAACTCGCTCCGCGTTCCGGCGTGAATCGCCTTTGTCTGGTCCTTGGGCAGCTTGATTTCGCTCAGGAAGAACGGCACGAACCCGAACTGCCGGCCGATGATGTGAGCGCGGATATAATCCAGCGGAAACTGGTCGATGTAGTCCGTTCCCGGCGTGGTCATAAACCGCTGCTCGCCGTCAATGGCGATGGTGGCGAACGCATACATCGGCGGCACCATCGTGGTCGATTTGTGGACACCCACATAGTTGGGCATCCCCAGCGATTGATAAACCTCGGCCTCGCCCTTGAGCAGGTTGCGGGTGTTGAACAACGCGAATTCGCCCTGGTATTGGCCATCATCCCGCACATAGC
>JADLBV010000050.1 GCA_020847545.1 Phycisphaerales bacterium | reverse complement strand
TGGTGAACAGCGTCATGGCCCAGGAGGGGATGAAGCACCTGAACCTGGCCCCGCTGCCCAACCGCGATGTCATTGTCAACTCCATCGACCTGCTGCGGCAGTTGATCTTTCCGGGATATTTCGGCAAACAGGGACTGACCGCACAGAACGTCACCTATCGCATCGGCGAGTTGGTCAACGAATTGTCATCGGCCCTGTTTGACCAGGTACGCTGCTGCCTGCGCTATCACGAGACCATCGCCGGTCAGACCAAAACCGGCGAGCCCTGCGAAGATTGCGATCAAAAGGCCGTACAGATCGTCGCGGAATTTTTCACGCGGGTTCCCTCGGTGCGCGAAATACTCGCCACGGATGTCCAGGCCGCATTCGATGGCGATCCGGCCGCCCGCAGCACCGATGAAACCATCTTCTGCTATCCGGGATTGTTCGCCATCATGGTTCAACGGCTTGCGCACCAGTTTTATGCGATGGAAGTGCCGCTGTTGCCGCGAATTATGACCGAGCATGCCCACAGCCTGACCGGCATCGACATTCATCCCGGCGCCAAACTCGGCCGCAGCTTCTTCATCGACCACGGGACCGGCATCGTCATCGGTGAAACCACGCAAATCGGCAACAACGTCAAACTCTACCAGGGCGTCACCCTGGGCGCGCTGGCCCCGGCATTCGGCCAGTTGCTTCGCGGCCAGAAACGCCACCCCACCATCGAGGATGATGTCACCATCTATGCCGGGGCCACCATCCTCGGCGGCGACACCGTCATCGGCCGCGGCTCGGTCATCGGCGGCAACGTCTTCATCACATCCAGCGTCCCCCCGCAAAACCAGGTCAGCGCCGAACCCCCCAAGCTCAAATACCGCGACCGCCGGCCAAAGTCTGCCAAACGGATGGAATGGAACTGGGATTTTCAGATATGAACCGGGCGATAGTTGTCGTGTATGGACGGCGCGTACACCAATGAATACGCTAATGGAATGCCTTCACTGACCGCCATGCGGAAATCATCCCGGAATACTTCAATTCGGCGCGCAGAGCACGATCTGCATGACCTGCGCCGCGAATATCAGCGCGGCGAGCTGATGGAATCCTCGGTCTTGCCCGATCCGATGGCCCAGTTTGCCGCATGGTTCGACGATGCTCAATGCGCTTCTGAAGTCGAACCCAATGCCATGACACTTGCGACGGCAGATGCCCATGGCATCCCGTCTGCGCGCATCGTCCTCCTAAAGGAGTTCGACTCTCGCGGGTTTGTCTTTTTCACCAATTACGCCAGTCGCAAAGGCGAACAGTTAAAGAATAATCCCCACGCAGCGTTGATCTTCTTTTGGCCGAAACTGGAACGACAGGTGCGGATCGAAGGGCGAATTCGTCCCGTCAGCCGCGCCGACAACGACGCCTACTTCCACCAGCGTCCGCGACTCTCTCAAATCGGCGCATGGGCGTCACGGCAATCCCAGCCCATCTCCTCCCGCAAGGAACTGGCACGGCAGGATGCCGACATGCTTGAGAAATTCGCCGCCGGCCCCATCCCCCGTCCCGAATTCTGGGGCGGCTATCGGCTCTCCCCCAGCCTCATCGAGTTCTGGCAAGGCCGTCCCGGCCGCCTCCATGACCGTCTGGAATACCGCCGACTCAAAGGAAAATGGAAAATCCGCCGACTCCAACCTTGAATTGTCTACCTCAGACCATTTAGATAATTCCTGCCAACGGGTCACATGAATGTTGCTCACAGGCATCATAAACCGTTGCCACCACGCCACATCCGTCATGTTCCGATAATGACCGGCCCGGAATAGTGACAGTTATGGCTGCTGAAGGCTTTTGGCATCGGGTTTGAGTATATTCCGGACAGATGCGTACGTTGAGTATCCTATTTTTGCTCCTGGCCGTGGGTGGATGTGTCGCCAACAAGAAACATCCATCGACCACCAACCACGTCAGTTTGACGCGGTATGAGACTACCTCCGCAGCGGCGTTGGTTTTTGAACCGCCGATTGCCGCGAATTTGCCTCATTTGGATTTGTCGCGGGATTCCAGAACTCCTGCTGCATTCGTGAGTTATGACTCGACTTTCACCAGTTATTATTACGTTCGAACCGATGATCGTCTGCCCGGCGACTGGTACGGCTGGCCGGCCAGGCGGGCGATTACCGAGAAATTTGGCATAACCTACCGCTAGACTGATAGTTGTCGAAAATTGTCATGTCACTTCTTTCTTGCATTTTTTTGCCGGACCGATCATACTAAGTCTGTTGCCCGTCTCACTTTAACAAAAGGTCCTTTGAGGGAAGCATGGCAACCATCACAAAGAAAGAATTGATCGACCGCATCGCCGAAGGCACCAAACACCGGCGTGTACAGGTCAAAAAAGTCGTCCAGCAATTCCTCGATGAGGTTATCAGCGAGCTGGGCCGTGGTAACCGCTTGGAATTCCGCGACTTCGGTGTTTTTGAGACCAAAGTCCGAAAGGCGCGCAAAGCCCAGAACCCCAAGACTTTGGCACCGGTTGAGGTACCTGAAAAGCGCACCGTCAAGTTCAAGATCGGCCGGCTTATGAAGCAGCGTTTGGCCGCCATGACGGGTGCCGCCATTGATGATGATGCCGGCGATGTGGCCGATATGCACGACAACGGCTCGGATAACGAAGATAACGAATAACAATCCGCCAACGGTAAATCTTTTGGCGACAATGAGTTGAAGACCGGGCGCTGGTGACGTCCCGGTCTTTGTGTTTAATTGGTTTTATCAGTGGACCTGGACCGGATTATTGAAGCACGGTTGGCCGAGCGACAGCGAGCTAATCAATTGCGCTGCAGGCCGATCATCCGCCGGATTGATTGCACCCACATCGAATTGAATGGCAGGCGGTTGCTACAGTTCGCATCCAATGACTATCTGGGCCTTTCGTTTGACCAAGAAATTCAACAGGCGGCCAACGAAGCGATGCAAATTCATGGTTTGGGCAGCGGAGCGGCCGGGCTGCTGGGTGGATACACCGCTGCTCATGCCCGTGCGGAAGAAGCGTTGGCCCGTTGGAAAGGGACAGGCAACGCCGTTTTATTGCCAAGCGGCTATCAGGCCAATTTGGCCGCGGTTCAGGCTTTCGCGGCAGTGGGCGGGATGGCGGGAGGGAGCGGTGTTCGGTTTCTGGTGGACAAACTCGCCCATGCGTCGTTGATAGATGCCGTGCGGGCCACCGGCATGACGGTGCGTTTTTTTCCACACAATCATCTGGACAAACTGAATCGTCTGCTTGCCGATGCGCCGGTGGATCAGATGCAGGTGGTGGTGACCGAATCGATCTTCAGCATGGACGGCGATGCGGCCGATTTGCGCGGGCTGGCCGAATTGAAGAAAATTCATCCATTTTTCCTGTTATTAGATGAGGCCCATGCCGGCGGGGTTTATGGACCTGGAGGCAGCGGGTATGCGGCCGAGCTGGGGTTACAGGGCCTGGCGGATGTCACGGTGGTGACTTTTTCCAAAGCGATGGGCTGCATTGGCGGAGCGGTGTGCGGGAGTGATGCGTTTTGTCAGGGGGTGGTCAACTGGGGGCGGGCGTATATTTATTCCACCAGCATTCTACCCGCCATCGCGGCGGCGATCGCGAAGTCCATCGAGGTCATTGGCCGACAGCCAAAATGGCAGGAGCAGCTTCGACAACGCAGTCGACAGCTCAGGACGGAATTGGCGCATCGCCGGCAGGTGGTCGGGTTGGCGGATTGTCCGATTGTTCCGTTGATTTTGAAAGAGGAACAGCAGGCCATGAAGCTGGCCAGGCAATTGCAGGACAAGGGTTTTTGGGTCAGCGCGGTGCGGCCGCCGGCGGTTCCGAGGGGGACCAGCCGGTTGCGGATGACGGTTTGCGCGCGGCATACTGAAACACAGATCCAGGAACTGGCTCGGAACCTGGATGAAGCCATGAATGCCCGTGCGTAATTTAGATCACAGGGCGGGGTTGCTGGGCATTGGCATGATTTGACCGAGCGGATCCACTATGAAGTGATTCAGCATCATGGATACGGCGAAGGGTTCGTAAAGTCAGGTCGGCGGGTGGATCGGCCGGCTGCCATGAATCCAACAGGCTGAGGGTTTTTTCGATGGCTTGCAGCCGGTGGCGAAAAGAAGGGGTTGCGGCTGAAGCGGTGGCGATTCCGCCATCCTGGCTGGAAGCGTGCTGATCGAGCAGTATATCGACCGCCGTCCGATCCCCGTCGTTCAATTGTTTGGACATAATTGCCATCCCATTGCTCTCAAAGGCGGCGACGTCTTCGTCGCCCCAAATTTCATCGGCCAGGCTTGATAGCCAGCCCGGCCAATCGCTATAAAAGCCCGCGTCATTTCAGCAGGCATAAACCTGCTTAGGCCATCCCCGTTGTTACAATTACGACACCGAGCGATGTTGGTTCGCCGCCTTCCATCGATCCGCAAAATAAGCCACCGCCGAATGGAGGCGGGATTTGACCGTTCCCAGGGGGATATTCAAGATGTCGCTGATCTGTTTATAGGGAAACTGGTGGAAATATGAAAGCAAAATAATTTCGCGCAGATGTTCGGGCATATCCATGACGGTCTTTTGGACCATATTTTGTAACTCCTGTCGTTCCAACGGCTCGCCGGGCAGGTTGGCGGCCGATTCCATGAGGTCGATGAACTGGCCGCTGTCGTCATCGCCGGGGCTGATGGAGGCTTGGAGGGGGCTGGTGGGCCGGCGGGCCTGCGAACGCATCAGGTCGCGGGCCTTGTTGGCGGCGATGGT
>JADLBV010000049.1 GCA_020847545.1 Phycisphaerales bacterium | reverse complement strand
CCCTCCCCCGGTACTCCGGGGGAGGGTTAGGGTGGGGGTTTTTCCTCGAATTCGGCGATACGGCCCCCTCCCCAACCCTCCCCCGGAAATACCGGGGGAGGGGGAAATATAAATGCGTTTGCCCTGTTCTGATGACCACATTTCATGATCAAGGCCTTTTTTATCATCGAAAATGCGATAGACTGGCTCGTTTCGACCCGGGACCGGCCCGGAATGTCTCATGTGGAATTGAATTGTCGATGAAGCCAACGGTGCAGGCGTTATGGGATGGGCAGGAGGTGCATTTGTGCGCCCCCGGGGAATCGGATGGCACAGCGCCGATGCCGGCCGAGAAGTTGCGCGAACTGCTGGCGGGCAACGGACATTCTTCGGCCATTCCTCCAATCGAGCCTTTGTTGCTCTCGGCCGGTCGGATCGGGCGGATTCTCATCGGGCCGGAACAGGAAATCCCAACCCTCACATGGGGTGCGGCCGAGGGGATGGAAGCGCTCCTGTCGCTGGCGGGCGATGAACAGGAAGAAGGCTCGCTCTTTGAAGGGGGAGATCAAAATGGCGGTCCTGCGGTTCAAATCGGGCAATCGGTGCGATACTGGGGCCAACTGGCCCGCTTGGTGATGCAAATGCTGGTCTGCCGACGATTTTTCCCTGATCTGGAGGAGAGGCCGCAGGGGGAATTGGCGGGTGCATGGCATCCCGCGCCGGGCGTTCAATTGACGGAATTATTGCCCCGATACGCGGCCGCGATGCCCGATGCCTGTCGAATGGTTCATCGCCACAACGAACCGATGCGGGAGATCGAGCCGCTGGCGCGGGTTGAATCATTTCTCAATCATGCCATAGACCAGTGGATTCGCCGTGCGGTGTCGGTTGATGAGTTTTTTAACCGGCCGCACGAACTGGCCGGGCAATTTTCCACCCCCATGGAGGTGCGGTGGCTATCCGCCCTTCTGGGATCGGACAGCCGGGTACTGGGCGAATCGGCCGACCAGGCCATCCTCCTCGAACAGGTTCGCAACTGGACCGGCCGATTGGATGAACATCGCCAGCGCATCCCCTGGCAGCTTTGCATCACACTGCTTGAGCCGGACATCGATCCCCAGAATGAACAGCCGACATCCCCATGGCGGTTGAGCTTTTCATTGCAATCGCCGGAAGATCAAAGCCAGGTGGTCGAGGCGGCCGATTTGTTCGATCAGCCACCGTTGCTGGGACGAACCGTTGCCCACCACCGCGCACAATTATCAAGTGAACTCTCCCGTGCGGCCGCAATCTGCCCGCCGCTGGAACGGCTGGAAGGCCAACCCTCGCCGGCCGGGCTGGACTTGTCCGTCACCGAGGCTCATCTGTTCATCAGGCGCTGGTCGGCCTCGTTGCGGGAACTGGAAATCCGATGCTTTTTACCCACCTGGGCGGGCAATGGCGAAGGTGAATTGGGATTGTTCCTGAATATTCGACCCAGTGACCTCGATGAACAGGATGCCCCTCCATCGGTCGGCGGCAATGGAAACAAACCGATCGATTTTTCATCCGGACGGATGGGGCTGGGAGCGTTGTTGCATTTTGACTGGCAGGTGGCGGTCGGCGATCTCAATTTGTCGATCCATGACTTTTCCCGGCTGGTTGAACAGCAACAACCGTTGGTGCGGCTGGGCAACAAATGGCTGGAGATCGACCCACAGGCGGCCGAGGCGGCGATGGAATATCTCCGCGCCCATTCCACCGGAAAAATGACCCTGGCTCAGGCCCTGCGCACCGCGTGGGGGGCCAGTCGATCCGAGGCGGGATTGCCCGTTGTGGGCGTGCGGGGCACGGGTTGGTTGGCCGATTTTCTTGAACAAACCCCTTCGGTCACGGTTGCACAAATGGAGCAACCAACATCCTTTGGCGGAACCTTGCGGCCGTATCAACTTCGCGGGTTGCAGTGGCTGGCTTTTCTTGACCAGTTGGGCATTGGCGCCTGTCTGGCGGATGACATGGGGTTGGGCAAGACGATCCAGTTGATCGCCCTGCTGTTGCACGAACGCTCGGCCGCCACCAACGGCAACACCACCGGGCCGACACTCCTGTTCGCCCCCACCAGCGTCGTGGGCAACTGGCAGCGGGAGCTTGAGCGATTCGCCCCCAGTTTGCGTGTGCTGGTTCATCATGGGCCGGGCCGGCTCAGCGGAGAATCCTTTGCCGATGCGGCCAAACAGCACGATGTGATCCTGACCAGTTACGCATTGGCTCACCGCGATCAGGCCGAACTCTCGGCCGTCCCCTGGCATCGGCTGGCGCTGGATGAGGCGCAGAAGATCAAAAACCCATCGGCCGCCTCATCGGTGGCGATTCGCGCCTTAAATGCCACCCTTCGCGTGGCCCTGACCGGCACGCCCATCGAAAACCATCTCTCTGAATTGTGGTCGATCATGGACCTGCTCAACCCGACATTTCTGGGATCCGCCGCCGAATTTCGCGAGCGGTTTGCCATCCCCATCGAACGTCTGTCCGATTCGGCCCGCGCTGACAAATTGCGCCGACTGATCCGCCCATTCATCCTTCGGCGCACCAAAACCGATCCGCGCATCGCGGGTGAACTGCCCGACAAGATGGAGATGAAGGTCTTCTGCAACCTGACAGGTGAACAGGCCGCCCTTTATCAGCAGATCACCTCGCAAATGCTCGACCGGATCGACTCGGCCGCCGGCATTCGCCGACGCGGATTGATCCTGGCCGCCCTGACCCGCCTTAAACAGGTCTGCGACCACCCCGCACTGATTGAAACCAACCCCGCACCGGAAGAGGGTGATAATCACCCCATCCCCTCCGCCACCGCCCTGGCCGGCCGGTCCGGCAAGGTTGAACGACTGGTTGAGATGCTCGAAGAAGTCATCGAGGAGGGGGATGCGGCACTGATCTTCACCCAATACCGCCAGATGGGCCATCTGCTCGAAAAAGTCCTGCATCAACGGCTTAAATCGCCCATCCTCTTTCTGCATGGTGGCACACCCGCCCGACAACGTCAGGCGATGATCGACCGATTCCAATCGCCGACCCGCGACCATCGGCTCTTCATCCTCTCCCTGCGGGCTGGCGGGTTGGGGCTGAATCTGACGGCCGCCAACCATGTCTTTCACTTTGACCGCTGGTGGAACCCGGCCGTCGAGGCGCAGGCGACCGACCGCGCCCATCGACTGGGCCAAACCCGCACCGTGCAGGTCCACAAGTTCATCTGCGCCGGGACGGTCGAGGAGCGCATCGACAAACTTCTGGGTGACAAACTGGCGTTGGCCGACCGAATCGTCTCCAGCGGCGATGAATGGCTGACCAATCTCTCCACCGATGAATTGCGCAACTATCTGATGCTGTCACAGGATGCCGTGGGGGATTTTGAATCATGACCGACCAACCCAAAAACGATCCGTGGCGCTGCCCGCAACCTCCTCCAAAGCTGAAACTGGAGGCCGATCTCCCTGCCGCGCTGGAAAAACTCGGCCCATCCCCCTTTGCCAAAAATCGATTCCCCTTTTTGGGGTTTCTGGCCACCGTCTACGACCACGTCGCCGCACAGGCCAAACAACGCAACCCTGATCCGAAATGCGAATAGCCGCCTGTTGGCTATCGTTTAAGCATGAACCTTTTATTGATCGGCGGCGGCGGTTTTGTCAGCGGCACCATCGCACGCAACGCGATGGCCCGCGGCTGGAAGGTGGACTGCCTCACCCGCGGCCGCAAGCCCCTGCCGGCCGGCGCCCGTCCGATCGTCGCCGACCGTCACGATATTCCCGCCGCCACCACGGCGCTGCGCTCCGCCACCGACACTTGGGATGCGGTCATCGATTGCATCGCATACCACCCCGATGAGATGCGTCAGGACATCGAATGGTTCACCGGCCGCTGCGGCCGATTCATCTTCATCTCCACCGACTTCGTCTTCGACCCCAATCAACGCCGATTTCCTCAACCCGTTGATTCACCCACACTTGACGATGATTCCTACGGCGGCAAAAAATTCCGCTGCGAAAAACTCCTCCATCAATCCCCCAAACTCTCATGGACGATCTTTCGCCCCAACCACATCTACGGCCCCGGCTCCCTGTTGGGCTGTCTTCCCCGGCACGGCCGCGACGATCAACTGATCGAACGCCTGCGCCGACGCGAACCCCTCCATCTCGTCGGCGGCGGCCATTTTCTCCAACAGCCGATCTTTGCCGACGATCTGGCCAATCTCGCCCTCTCCACCATCGGAAATTCTCGCGCCGAGCGCAAGACTTATCCCGCCGCCGGTCCCGAAATGATCGAATCCGCCCATTATTATCAACTGCTGGCCAATGACTTGAACGTGCCGTTGACCATTCAGGAGATACCCCTTCAGGAACACCTGCGCTCCAACCCCGCCGACCGCCCCTTCCTGTGTCACCGCATATACGACCTTCGACCCCTGGCCGATGATCGACTGACCGTCCCCTCCACCTCCATGTTCGACGGCCTCAAACGCCACCTCCATTGGCTCATCGATCCCACCTCATCCCCCTGATCGATGCCCGGACGCGATGTCTTGTTCACTCTCAGACCCGGTGTTGCGCCTCTTAATTGAATTCCCCCAATGGCTTTAAGTCCCATCCTTTTATCTCTGGTACGGTGTTCCGGTAATTGTTTCGTGCATTGCCCAGAAGTTTTGCATGGGGGTGTCGAGTTGGACATGGTGGGTCGGCCCGATGATGAGGCCACCACCTTTGCCAATCGTCTCGAGGCGTGTGAGGACTTCTTTGCGTACATCTTCCGGTTTGCCGAACGGTAACGTGTGCTGCTCGTCAATCGAGCCCCAGAAACAGAGCTTATCGCCGTATTGCTTCTTCAACGTTGCCGGATCCATGCAAGCGGGCTGAATCGGGTTGAGCACATCAAGGCCGACTTCGATCATGTCGGGGATGATCGGATCAATCACACCGTCGGAGTGGTACATGATCTTCAACTGCGGGTTGAGATGCTTCAGCTCGCTAAAGTATTCAGCCCACATCGGCTTGAAGATTCTGCGCCACAACTCCGGTGAGATTGCCATCGCGTTCTGTGCGCCGACGTCATCGCCGACCCAAATCGCATCCACCCCCATCTGTACAAGTTTCTTTGCCGCTGTCAGGTGATACCGGAAGGGGATCTCGAGAATGGCTTTCGCCAAATCGGGATCAGTCACCAAATCCATCAGCAACGTCTCCAATCCGCGCAGCGCCCACGCCGTCTCGAAGATGGTCGTCACCGTCACGCCGACGATAAAGTAGTCCTTCTTGTAATTCTTGAGCAGGTGCGCGGCGTCCTCGTAGAGTTCGGGCCTGTTGGGGTCGGGTGGCCGGTAGGAGGAGAGGGCGTTGTCGGCGGCGAGCGGGTGGTCGGTGATCTCGGTGTAGAAACCTTTACCGAACGGCGTGGAGTACTCGGCGGAACTCCAACCAACGCCCCATTCATCGGTATACGGTTCTTTCGAATGGTAATAACAATTGGCCCAGCCGACGCTTGTGAGCAAGAGGTCTTCGTCCAAGGCACGTTCGAGTTCGTAGGTGTTGCCGCCGCCGTGCGGGTTGTGCCCGGTCTTGCCGGCCATCCGCATGTCCGCGCGCAGCCGCGTGGCAAATTCGGGCGTGAAGCTGATTTGCATCGGGCACCGGTCAGGAGTTTCGTGATTGAGGGCGGTTAAGACGCGTTCTCTGTGGTTCATGGTTGACCTTTTCTTGGATCATTCTGAGGGGGCGGGCGAAATGAATGATCCCGATCAGTTCTGGGTCGCTAACCCTTCAAGCAGACGGCAATATGCGCATATCCGCTAAAAGACAGGCTGATATCGGCGTTGCTGCTAACTGAATCCACGTATGTTTTAATAAGGAAGGCTAATCCCCAGCGGTCAGGATCGCCTTATTCACTTTGCCACCTCATATGTTGGATCTATCCTCAGTTCGACCCATACGATTCGCGCGGATGCTTCCTTTTTCGTAAATAGCTCCGCAAGGTTGTATCCCTCCTGCATCACCCGCAGCGGAATATCATACTCCAGATACCGATTCGTATGCGGCGGCAGCGTCGAGGTGATGTCGGGCAATGCCGCGCATGGCTCACAGTTGCAACGGGCGGCCAGTGTGGCGTGCGCTAGGTCATCATTGTCCCCTTCCAGGCCGACTCGTAAAGTGACGCGGCCTCCGGCGGGTTTGGGGCCGGTGTAGATGCGGAATTGGGCTGGGTTGGGATAGGTCAACTGGTGCGGGAGCAGATAACCGCATGGTACGCCCGGTGGCAGCGCGTCGATGTAGGTCACGATATGCCGTCGGGGCTTGTCCAGAACCGTCTGGAGATCGCCGACCTCGCGGAGCATGCGGCCGTACTCCTCATCGGTGTAAAAACAGTGGAGGCGGTCATAAAAGTTGAATAGATAGACCTGGTCGGCCCCGCGGTGGAGAATGCCGGCCGCCAGACCGCGCAACGCCTCGATGTCGCAATGGGATCGCTTGGCATGTGGAAAGGCCCAAGCGGCGGCCAATACTTCCGTCCCGCCGACCAGCTTGATTCGGTCGGCATCCTTGCCCAGCATTTCTCGCCACAGTTCCATCGGAAGATCAAAATTCGCCGATCCCCAGAAGGGTGTGACGATCAGGATGTCCACCAGCCCGCGCCGAACCCACTCGATGCCATCCAGTCCGAATCCCCTTGCCAGTTGCGGGTCGGCCGGCACGCGGGCGGCGATTTTCAGCTCACGGCCGCGATCCTGTGATCGTTTTCGGGCCATCGTCCGAACGGTTGTCATGAATTCGTTGAGGATGAGTCGGCCCGCCTGCTCATGCCCCGGGCGGATATTGTACGGAAACCGCATCCAATCGAGGGATACGCCGTCGGCATCGTAGCGATGCATGAATTCGTCCAGAAGGGCCAGCGCATAGCGGCGCACCGGTTCGTGCGCGAAATCCAACTGCTGATCCTCATAACCGCGCGGACTGCCGGGAACCCGGCGATACTCAGGATGCTTCCTCCAGAATGTGCTCAGGAGCGGGCTGTCCGGATTATCGGTGTCATGCACTTCATTCATGCGCATCGACAACCACGGACTGATCCCCTTCTGGTGGCAGCGATCGATCCACACCGCGTATGGATCGAGTCCCCGTTCATAAAGCAGCCGCAAATGATTCGCCCACTTGCGGGCGCCATCCGATGCCCTGCTCAATCGTTGCGGGTCGTCCTGTCGCCACATCGACTCCCAGACATTGCTGTCATAGTCCGTGCGCTGGGCATTGGGATTGAGAAACAGATGCGACACCTGCGTGTCGGCATATTGATCGACCCACGCTTGGAGTCCCTGAAGATTTAACTCATCGGGTTCATGTGAGACGAAAACGTTGCTGCAGTCGTAATCGACGATAAGGGTGTTTTGTGTCATAATGGATTTAATATTTCTACCGCTGGTGCTTGTCGTAAACGGCAAGCCAATCAGTGTACTTTCGGATAAAACCACATGTTGAGCGCCGCCGGACTGTCACGAAACTTCAGCGCCGCTTCCAGCACGTTGGCGATGATCCAGGAGGGGTTCCATGGATTAAATCCACCGCGCCACAGTTCCGGTCCGCCGGGGCCTTGAATGTAGTTGGTTTGAAAAAACTGTTCGGCCTGCTCACCGGGGATGTCATAGCCCCAGTGGCCGGGGCGTTGGGCGATGCCGTGCGTCCAGGCCTGCATAATTCCCTGTCCCATCTGCATCAATCGATCATTGCCAATCGACCGCCCAAACGCATACAGCTCATACGGTGCATGGAATACATCCAGATGCATGTTCTGGACACTGACTCCTGGCCAGAGACAGCTACAAAATTTTTCGTCCGCCAGCGTCGTCCCCGGTCGCATCGGAACATTCCAGTGATAGATAAAGGTGGCAACCCAGTCGGCGGCCAGTTCGGCTTGTTTGGCATAACGCGCGTCTTGAGTCAGCGCATAGGCACGGGCGGCGGCCAGAAAATAAAACAGACCCGCTTCCTTATCTTCGCACGCCGCATCCAGCGTCGCTCCGTTGAACGGGTGCCGAAAGTCTGCTGTATAAATTTCCGCGTAACGATCCAGAATAAGGCATGCGGCATCAGTCAATTTCGCATCATTCAGAAACTCTGCCGCAGCCAGCATCGCCATGACACACGTAACCCCCGCTGTCGAAGGGGTATTCGAGAGCTCCCCATCAGCCGTTGCCGCGGAGAAAGCTGCGGGGAAGATTCCCCGATCCGTCAATGGCGTACTGGATAAAAACTGCACCCCCTCAACCAGCGCCTGGCGCCACTGGGGTTTGATCGGCAATCGATGCTCATGTAAAAGCGTCAGACAGTCCGCCAGCGAGGTCAGCGTTTCGCCCAGCGACCGGCTGCTCATCAACGATGATGAGCCTCCCCAGTCCACACCGAACCACTGCCCATCCGTCAGACTCTGACCGCCCAAACGACAACCAGGATGCCCTTCCAGCGACGGCGCCGAGACAAAGTGATCCAGAACTGTTGTCCCCATCTCTTGCCACGGCGCATCATCAAACCCGCTGACCGATGCCTTCAGAGCGCACCACGCCAGTTTCATCGCCTGCCCGGTCCAACCATAAAGGATGGTCGGGGGGTAAGAATAGACATTCCCCGGTCTGCCCGGCTCGGGAAGATAAATAAATCCTCGACGTCCGCTGTAATCCCGCCATCGACCACGCAACGCATTGAGCTTGAGTCCAACGGTCGTATCCAGAGCGAAACATGGCTGAGTTTGGGGTTTGAGCAGGTCCCAACCAGCCGTCACCAATGACCGAAAACCGCGCCCTTCCTGCTTGCAACTGGACAGTGTCAGATAGAGCGTCTTGGTATAACACTGGCCCGGCCGCAGAGACAGATATCCATCGGTCAGCGCCGGCATGGAATGATTCTGCCCGCCGTAGACGTGATCTTTTTCTCCATTGAACGCCACCACACCACTGAGACTGACCAGCTCCACTTGCGCGCCGCGCGTGATAACGCCCAGTGAATCGCATTCTGGCTGACCATCGCGATCAACCGCGCGAACATCCGGCTGAACCAGCATCGTTAATGAAACGTGCTGGCTCTCCTGACGCCACTCGACATTGACGCCGGGAATTGGCAAGCGGTGTTCTTCAACCACCAGTGCCTCCGCAGTTCCTTCCAGGTGCGGCACCAGGCGGTTCGCGGCAGCCGACGGGTTGTTGTTGTAGAGCACGCCAGGCAGAGTTATCTGCTGGGCGATGCCGTTGCCGACGCAAAAGGCCGTCCCCAGGGCGATATTGTCCACGAGCTGCGTTGCCGTGCACTGCCACTGACGATGAACCTTTAACAGATTGTCCTGAAACGTAAATTGATCAGTGATTTCAAATAGATCGGACCGTGTGACAACCCTCAACACATCATCCATTGACTCCACCGAGACGATCTCCAACGGCCGGGGATCGGGCGAAATCGCCCACGGCCGCGTCAGTGAGATCGGCGTGAAGCGGGAATAGGGCGTCCGGACGACTATCCCGCCGTCCGGAAACCCGAGTTCCAACATCAAATCGGCGTCACTCTCACGACGAGCCAGGCGCAACACGACACCAAACCCCGACAAATGGTGCGATACTCGATGTCGTGTCCCGTGCGAGGGCCTTAATTCAGATACAGTTGATGAACTCATTAGGGTGTCTTCGGAATGGGATAGTACCACATCGCGTAAGTCCTTGGATTATTGACCCAGCAGATATCGGCGAATTTCTTATAGCTTACGTGCCCATCCATGAACAGATAATTGCCGCCGCCGTTGTGCCATGTGGCGGGAATACCTTGCGCGCTGGGCCAATTGTCGCCGCTTGCAATATAGGTGTTTGAGTTGATTTGCAACCCGTCGGATTCACCGACCGCCACTTTCTCGGAAGCATCGTTGATCTGGGCGTCACTGACATATTTCGTCACGCCGCCCTGCCACCAGTAGTTATTGGCCGGATAGTTCATCCCGCCGACGCCGTAGATGTCGATGCCGTAATGCCGCCAACTGATATACAGCACCTGTTTCCCCTGAAAATCATAAAAATATTGTACCTGAATATCCTTGGCGACCGGGCACTGAAGGATCCGGCTGTTGTTGATATATCCGTTGACAATCAACAAATCGTCCCAGTGGATGTCTATCAACGGCCAGCCGGCCGGCGGCGCGTACGTGTTCCATATCGGGTATTTGCCTTTGGAATCGTTGGCGTACATTTTCATGGCCAGGCTGATCTGGCGCATGTTCGAGGCGCATTGTACTGTCTGTGATGCCATTGGCTTTAATCCGCAATCATATCACTACAATTGATTCGGATAGAACCATATGTAAAGCGATACCTCATTGGGCCAGGCAACTTCTTCAAATTTCTTGTACGTCACATGACCATCAAGGTACAGATAATTCCCCCCGCCACTATGCCATTTGGCCGGAACCCCATACAATGAATAGGCGGTATCACCATTCATTCTAAAGCCGTTGTTGTTTGGGTATCCCTGTTCATCCGCTTCTCCGACAGCAATTCTCGCCGCTGAATCTTTGATTTGGCCCTGGCGTATCCCGATAAACTTGGCCGGATCATACCAGTTCCAACTCGGGTTATTGCCCCCACCAATGCCAAACACGGCGACACCATAGTTTCGATGGCTATCGTAGAGCACCTGTTTCCCATTGTAGTCGTAGAGATATGGCACTTGAATCTGCTGCGCGATCGGGCATAAAAGGATGCCGCTGTTTGCGATATATCCCTTAATAATCAAAAGATCATCCCAGCGAATGGCGGTTGATACAAAATCAGGATAATAGGATGCGGTTCGGTATTGAAAGCTGAGCGGATACATGCCCTTCGTATCATTGACATAAAATTGCATCGCTATTCCCACCTGACGCATGTTTGAAGCGCACGCGACCGCCTGGGCCGCCCGGCGAGCCTTGTTCAACGACGGCAACAGGATACTGATCAACAGCGCTATGATTCCTATGACGACCAGCAGTTCCACCAGTGTAAATGCGGTGATTCGGCCGGTCTGTCGACGGGATTGATGTGATTTTTCCATGACGAGACTCCAAATGAGACTTAATGTGTTGCGGCGGTAACCGCTACCACCGTAAAGGTCATATCGTTGTTCAGTGAACGGACGCTGATCGATTCAATGGTTGCATCGGAACGTGTGTTTTCCCAATACCAGATGCGCAAATAGCGGTATGGGCTGGCCGGCTCAAGCGGGTTGGCGGCCTTGAAACCGACGGTTCGGCTATCCTCGCCTTCCAGATGGTCGGACCACCAGTCGCCGATGTTCTGGCCGACGATGATGGGCAGTTTCACATCCTTCCCATCGGTGTAATGGATGATGTATTCCCCGACGGTCTTCCCAATCTGCGTCCAGTTGGCCGTATGAACGAAGAACAGGCCGCGTAATTTTCGGTTGACGGCAATCGGGCCGACTTCCTGCGGGCCATTGGGGAATGTTCTGCCCTTGAGCGTGATCACGGCCGGGTCTGTGTCGTTTTGGCCCCCCACCACAAATGGAACGCCCAGCCAGGTGTGTTTTCCCGGCCGTAAATCGCGGCCATCGTTATACGGCCCCTCATCCATCCACCCACCCTTGCCATCGCCCAGTTGCTCATCGGCGCGCGCCATATTGGCAAAGGGCGAGAGGTCCAGCGGCACTAGCTTACCGGGGCCGACTTCCGATGCGATGGAAAAATCCTCCATCTTCATGGGAGGTGCCACACCGCCGGTGGAAGAACCAATCTTTTGCGGCGGTCGCGTCGATGTGATGACCGAGCCATCCCGCAACGCCGACTGCAATTGCGCAACATCCGTCGCGTGCAGATAAAGCGGGGTATGCGCAATCTCAACGCTCGGTGATTGAACCGGATTTCCCATCAGTTCGACCACATTCATGCCGGCGGGCACTTTCAGTTGCGCTGATGCGCCATTCTCGGCCCATAAAACCGCAACTGCATGGCCATCCTGACGCTCAAAGGCATACGCCCGCACACCATCGGCCGCGGTTTGCATTTCGGATACGAAATGGCCGCCGTCAAGTTGCCACACCAACTGGGCACGCGAAATCGCCATCGGCTTGGGCGAGCGGGTCACCTCAAGGGTTGAATAGTTGACATAGGGCCAGACCCCCTCGGCGGTTGGCAATACCGGCTGGTGAAAATAGTAATACCAAGCCTGAACGCCCGCGGCCATCATCACCACATGCGCCTGCACCAGTTCCTCAGCCGCCTGTCGATAATCCATCGGCTGGCGGACCGACGGCGGGGGCAACTGCTTGAAATCCAACCCGCGCAGGAACGTCGTGCAGTTCATGCCCGATTCCGAGCAGATGATCGGCATGTCGGGACGGCCAAACGCCTTGAGGAGAGCGCGAAGCTTCCGCACAGGCTCGGCGGCGGCCTGTGGGTCGCCGTTGGGCTGCATATAATTGTGGTAGGCAACCGCATCGCAATAGTTGAGCACACCCAGTTTCATCGCGTCGCGCGTCCAGGGGCCTTCATAATAGAGCTGCGCATAGACCGTGATGTCCGGCCGATCTTTTTTGGCCTCTGTGTAGACCACGCGGCACATGTCCACGTAATCCTTAGCCGACCCCTGCCAGAACATCGAAACATACGGCTCGTTCCAAATCTCCCACTCTTTAATCTCAGGAAAACGCTTCAATGACTCACGGACATAAATCTTCATCGCCTCCATGTCCGTTGGCCGCCATCCCACTTCATTGCCCGGATCCACCGGATGACTGCCATCAGGCAATGTCACCGACCAATAGGGTGCATACATCCATTGGCCATAATGGGTGTACCCCAGGTCCATATAATGTTGATACGTCCCAAATCCCTGCATCGCCCAATCGCCCCGCTGGGGTTCCATCCGGCACCACCAGGTGAACTGCGTCATGTTATGGACACGGTTACGGGCAAAACCCAGCCGCCGACCCATTTGCGGAATCGTGCCGACCTGGCTGATATGTCCTCCGAAAAATGGATGAATCGGCGGCGGATCCTTGGGCAAACACCCAAATGTCGTCACATCACGGCCGGCCTTCTTGCCACCCACATCCACCGTCACCGCGATGCGAAACGCGCCGTAGTGGTCCACGGCAACCTTGAAGGGCAATTCCTTTTTTTCACCGGCCGCCAAATCGACATTAAAGGTTTGTGCCTTGCCAACCGGCCGATCCCACACATCCTGCACCTCGATGGTGACGACACCGGCCTGTTGTTTGTCGCCGCGGTTCTCCAATGGAAGGTTCAATGCCAATTCCTCATTGGGTTCAATCAGCGAATCGGCGTAGTTTTGATAAATCAGCTCCGGATAGATCGTCCATTGCACCGTCTGGCCGGCCTTCTCATCCGCCTTCATCCCGGCGGCCGTATTGAGTGTTTCGGCCGCATCGGCCGGCTTTTGGGCCAATTGGCTGATTTCAAGGGGTGTCAGGACGCGATTCCAAATCGCCAATTCATCATAGGCCCCCGGCAAACCCTCGCCCAATGTGAACCCCTCCCCACTGTCCCCATCCAGCATAAGCGGCGTTGTCTGGTTTGCCACTCGTTTGCCATTGATGTAGATCGACTTTTGCTTTTTGGGTGTGTTCCATGTCAGCGCCACATGCGTCCATTGTTCCGCCGGCAATGAATTGATCGGGGCGGTTGTGCCATAATCCCACTGAAAATCCTGACCCGGCAGGGAAGTACCGGTCATGAAATAGATGGCCGGCGTGGTATTGGGTAGATTCACATAGGCGCTGAACTGAAAGACAACCGCCTTGATGATGTGGCGAATCGCCTCCCCCTGCCCAACATGTCGGGCCATGTCAATGGAGGGCTTGATCCAGAAGCTCAAGGTTCCCTCGGTACGATCCAGATTGCCGGGCTGGCTGTAGCTGGGTGGTCCACTGCCGACATCAACCCCTTTTCCGACAACACCATCGGTCTGAACATAATTCCCCCCGGCCGTTGAAGCGCCCCGCGCATAGGCCGGCTCATCCGTCCCTTCAAATCCGGCGTAAAAGGAGAGACCATCCCCCAAAGCCGGCTTTCCGGCCGCGTGGAGGTTACTTACACTCACACACAGCAGTGCAAGTGCCGTCACCCACGCCCCACCAAGCCAAGTTACTGAATTCCGTTTCAAGCTTTACCTCTGTCGTAATTCACATTAACTACCTGGCCCAAGTCAGGTTGGCCGATATGCGGCCGCCTGCGGTCCCCAAGCCGTGTTGCCGGGAACCCATGGATCGCGAATCATCACACTGGGAATCCCCTTTCCTTCTTTCTGTTTCAGATTCTTAAGCATCATCGCGCCGGCCTGTCGACCCATATGAATCAAGCTGAACCCCATCCGGCTCAGCCCCGGCCAGCGGTGTTTGATGGCCAGCGAATCATCGCAGCAGACCAGCCCAAAATCATAAGGCGCGATGCGCCCCAGCGATTGGGTACACTGCGTCAACCAGCTTGCATAATGCGCGGAGTAGACAACGACCCCCACCTCCGGCCGCAGAAGATCACTGAACAAGGCATGGTGATCCAACATCTGGCCGGGATCGTCGGCAATGATCTCGATCAATTCGATGTTGTTTTTTGCCGCAATCGAACGAACACCCTGCAGTCGCTGCGCCTCGCTATGGTGGCGATCAGGGTCTTTCGGGTTGATCGCAGGCGGTCCAACCCAGGCCAGCTTTTTGTAACCCTGATTGAGTAAAACCCTGGCCGTCTCTTCACCGGCATGAACCTCGTCTCGGCGGATGCAATTCTGCGGCCGCCAGACATTGGAGTGAACCCACACGCAATTGGGTGTCAGCCGGTCGATCGAATCCAACAAATCCGGCGGCATCTGGCTGATGACGATCAATCCCTCAACCAGATGCTCGCGGAAAATGCGCGAATGGGCATCCTGTGGATTGGTCACATCCCCCAGCGTCGCGAAAGTCAGCGAATAGCCGGCCAGCTCCAACACCCCCACCATGCCAAGGACGATTTCAAAACCGTCCAGGAAGTAATCATCCCGCCGTTCCCCCCCTTCCGTGTTGCGCACAAGGACGGCGATCTGCATTTTTTTGCCCGTTCGCAGGCTGCGGGCGCTGGCATCGGGAGAATACTCCAGCCGGCGGGAAATCTTGCGTATAAGCTGCCCGCGCTTGCTGGCGCTGGTCCAGTTTTCCTTGTTATCCCCCCGAAGCACACGGTAGACCGTGCGCACCGAGACCCCCGCCTCTTTGGCGATCAGTTCGAGCTTCGATAATGAGATTGTGGACGAACGCATCATTAATTCAGGTTATCCGATTGTCGTCGCCGCCGCCCCATCGCCAGCAGGCCCAATCCGAGTAAACCGATCATCGCCGGTTCCGGCACGGGATGAATCTCCAGCAAGGCGATGCTGGCGCTGGGGATGCTCAGGTTGAAATTCCCGGCATTGAAATTGTTCAGGGTCTGTGATGACCAGTTCGCATCGGTTGTCCAGAATTTGGTGCCATCTCCGCCAAAGATCGACAAGGTGGCCGTGCTGGATGCATTTATTCCAAGCAACGACAAGTTGATGCTCGTGGCCGCGTCATTGTCCAGGTTGATGCCCCACACCTTGATCTCACCCGTCTGACTGTCGCGTGTGGTATAAATATGCCGGTTGTTGGCATCGTCGATGATGCTGTTGACCAGCGTATCCCCCATCTCATCCCGCAGCTTCCACCAGACCTTCACCATCGGATAGATGTTGGTAGGGTTGGGCACATCCGGCTGATAGACCGTTTCACCCCAGTAGTTGCCCGCCTTCAATCCCATCGCGGCAAAGGAAAAGAACGTTTCGGCTGTCCCGAGAGCTTGGTACATCGAAGGTATATTGGCGTCGTTCAAATCCCCGTTCATCACGTTCCATTCCGTGACCATGAACTCCACGTTGTCGGGATTCCGCCCGTTGTTGATAAAGGTCTGACGAATCTCGTTGTGTCGGTTGATTTGCGTCGGCCGGACGCCCCGCAGTTGCGCCTCCATCGCGTTGACCTGGGATGCGCTGCCATTGGGGACGTAGGAATCGCTGATATTGTCGTAGATGTGATATGCCCAGAAGTCGATCGGGGCAGTGCTTTGCAGGAGCGGGCCGAAGGTGTCCTCGTTGGCGCCGCCGAGCATCCCCGGGCCGACCTTGATCGTCGGATCCTGCGCCTTCATCGCGCTGGTGAGCTGTGTATATCGGTTGACGTATTCCGCCGTCGTCCAAGCGCCACCGAATGTCGTATCAATGAAATTGCTGGAGAACCACTTCCCGTTCACCTTGATCTCCGGCTCGTTGCCGATGATCCAGTATTTCACCGGCGGCGGCGCGGTTTCGCCGACGGCGGGCAGCTTCTGCGGATACGCCGTCCAGTTGATTTTATTGAGAATCGCCTGATCCGATGCGCCAACGGGATCGCCCTGATGGTAGTTTTGAATGATGAAATTACTGTATCGAACCCAATCAGACGCCAGCGTCACCAGCGGGGCCAGGTCCGTCTTGTAATTGTTGCCCGAGTCATAAACACCTCGCATGTTCACGATTGGCATGAACATGCTGTCCATGTTCTGCGTCGTTTTCATGAACCCATAGGTCGGCCACTGGTAGTTGTTTTGCAGCGTCTGCCAGTTGAATAACTCGGCTTCCAACCCCCCGGCCACACCGATCTGCGAGGCTTTGTCCCCCGTGACCACATACCGACCGTGCGCCAGCGTGCTGCCGAGAATCTCCCGATGGATCGCTTGCCCCGGAGCAGCGGCATTGATCTGCGTCTGGCCGAAACTGTTCGTCTGCTGACCCGAATAACAGAACAGGCCGACGACCATCAACCATCGTTGAAATGCCTTGGATCTCATGACAAGCTCTCCGGCCCCGTCCAGTTCAAGGACGGATTCCCCTCAACCGAATCCCCCTCACCTCCTCCCCGCGCCTGCTGACGCGAGGAGGAGGTAGATACCCCTAAATCAGGCCTGACGACGCCGACGCATCACCAGAGCGCTGGCTCCCAGACCTAGCAGCGCAATCGAGGCCGGTTCGGGAACTGCAACTTCGGACAGTCGAACATTGTCAAAATAGATCAATCCGGTGTTTGAGGAATTGTAATTGTCGAAATAGATCGTAAATGCACCCGAATCGGCAAGCTGAGGATTGTACGGCAACACCACTTCCTGCATCGTTCCCTCAGCGGGCGATGGGCCCGTTCCGCCCGCTCCATTGTGAACACTGGCCACCAAGTTGCTGCCGGCATATAAAGACACCAAATAATCATTCAGAGTCGTTCCATTGCCGCGTCCAACCAGAAAACGGAGTTCGTATTGCTTGCTAGTATCCACCGTATCAGACAGAACTTGGTAGATGGTTACGTCAGAGACCTGTGTATCCATCAGCATTAAATTTGCCCCATCAAACTGCGCTGCCGGCATTTCGCTTTCTGGCGGATTATATATATAGCCAGAGCCACCACCGGCCTTTAGCCAGGCGGATGCAGGCAAAGCCGTAACATTGCCATCGCTGAGGACGTAGCTTTCAAAGCTGCCGTCAATTACAGCACCATTTGCTGCAACAGACGCCATTCCCACAACGACCGCGCCCAACGTGAGTGTTCGCAGTCCCGACAATAAATTCCTCTGCATAACGTGCCTTCCTTTCAAAGAAGTGCTCCTGAATTCGCCATGGCGGAACACCCGCCGACGGCATTGAGGATTATCAAGTAAATGCATCAAGTCATGCCGACTCATCCGTGGCCAACCTCATCGAACTATCGTCGTCGTCGCCACTATGACAACGATGACAATTTACACCGGATTTTTTCATTGTCAAGAATAATTTTGCGATATTCTGGGACCATCCCAGAACATGTGCGTTATTTCAGTCATTTTTCGTATATTTTGGGATGTGGCATGATTGCAAAATTATTGCTCTTCCGCCGAGTCGCAAGCCATCTCCGTCTATCTGGTGTACGGAAAACAGGCATTGACAGCGGGTAAAAATCGAATACGATACTTGGATGGTGGTCCTACCACCATCCAATAAAAGGAGCCACCCATGTTGGAAATGGAACCCGTACAACGGCTGCAGTTGACGGCACAGGTCATTGATCGAATCAAAGGCTTCATCAATGACAACAACCTGCGGCCGGGCGCTCAGTTGCCGGCCGAGCGGGAACTGGCCAGGGTGTTGGGGGTGAGCCGGAATGTGACACGCGAGGCGATCCGCGCCCTTCAGGCGACTGGAATTCTCGATATTCGGCCCGGCCACGGCATCTTCGTGGCAAAATTCAACTACGGCGAAATCGCATCGCACATCAATTTCGCCATCGGACGACAACCCAGCGATTTTGCCCATTGGGTTGAGGCGCGGGCCACGATGGAACGGGCGATCGTGGAATTGGCGGCCCAGCGCATCACGGGCGATCAGATGGATCAACTGGAGGAGACGATTCGCCAGTCCGATCATGCCGAGACTTTTGAGCAGGACATCGCGGCCGACATGGCGTTTCATCATGGCCTGGTGGAAGTGACGGGAAATCCGGTACTGATGGAAATGATGAATTTCCTGACCGAATTTTTCCGGGAGGCGACTCGGATCAATGGATCGGGATTCGGTGGCGCCGATGAGCATCGGCGGATTTTGAAGGCGATGAAACGCAAAAATGGCGACGAAGCGGGACGATTGATGGAGGCGCATATTCTGCGATGGAACCAGATGAACCCAAACAAGGAGTCTGATGACCCTGCGGATGATTCCCATGGGTGAGATGAATTTCCAATCCAAACTGACGGATAACAACATGAGCACACAAAATAATCTGAAAACACCGGCCGAAGGCGGGCGAATTTTCGGCAATGAACTGAACTATGTCCGCGAGGTTCTCGCGGAGGAATTTCGCACCTCCAGCGGCGCGACGATGATGCGGCGGCTGGAAGAGGCGTTCGCCGCGAAATTCGGCTCCGCGTACGCCATTTCCCACGTCAACGGGACGGCCACCATGCATTCCGTCCTGGAGGCGGCCGGCATCGGACCGGGGGATGAGGTGATCGTCCCCCCTTGACCATGGCCAGCACCACCCACGTGGTGATTCAGGCCAATGCCACGCCCATCTATGCCGATGTGGATCCGCACACGTTTTTGATTTCGCCCGATGCGATCCGTCGGCGCATCACCTCCAAAACGCGCGCGATCATCACCGTGGCGCTTTATGGCCTATCTCCCGACATGGACCCAATCATGTCGCTGGCCCGGCAGCACAATCTGCTGGTAATCGAAGACAATGCCGAGTGCTTTCTGGGGCGATACAAGGGCCGGTTGGCCGGGACGATCGGCCACGCCGGCAGCTTCAGCTTCCAAAGTTCCAAGCACATGACCAGCGGCGAAGGAGGGATGGTCATCACGGACGATCAGGAACTGGCTCTAAACGTGCGCCGGGTCTGCTCGCTGGGGTATCGCGGCGTCGGGGCCGGCAAGGCCAAGCTGCAACGGACGGACATTCAGGACCCCGATTATGCCCGTCATGCGTCGATGGGGTGGAACTACCGTATTCCGGAGTTGTGCGCCGCGGTGGCGCTGGGGCAACTGGAAAATCTTGATGAGCTGGTTCGACGGCGGACCGCGGCGGCCGAACTGTTTCAAGAGGCGGTTGGAAATTGCAGTTGGATGACGCCCCAAAAAATCCCGGCCGATTGTACGCATTCCTGGTGGACTTTTGTGGCCGCGCTGGACACCAACCGGATCGGATGGCGCGCCTTCCGGGATGCCTTCGCCGCCAATGGTGGGGATGGCATCTACGCCGCGTGGAGGATCAATTACCTGGAACCGATGTTTCAGGAAAGAAAGCTGTTAGGGCGGGAGCGGTTCATCTCGCCGGAAATTCTTGAAAGCTATCGACCCGGCTTGTGTCCCGTCGCAGAGGGCCTTCAGCCACGATTGCTTCAGTTCAAGACCAATTACTGGAACACGAACGAGGCGCAACAACAGGCGGAAATATTGGCCAAAACCATCCGGCAATTGTCCTGATCGCTAAACGACTTGGACAAAACTGATTGGAGAATTGACCCTGTGAGTGAGTTGAAACAAAAACCGTGGGTCGGATTTTCGTATTACGCGTACATCCCATCGGAGGTCGATGCACAGGACGAGGATGGGTCATTGCGGAAGAAGATGTTCGTTCAGGCGTGGCAGCTCATTCCCGATGACATCAAGCCGTACAGCCGACTGTTGCCCTTTTTTGTCGGCCCGCCGGAAGGATTTTTGAGCTTTGGGGACGACCAGATGTCCCGCAAGGGTGTGCGGCAGGAAATTCTGGAACTGTCGGATGAACACGCCATTCCGATTCATCCGTACATTCGCATGGCTTACGACCGTAATAGCCGTGAATGGCAGGCCGATGCGGAGGTTCCGCTGGATGAGTTGGAGACGATGTTCCAGCGGTACAAATATCTGCGTGGTGTGCAGATCGGCGAACTGGCCGGTGAGGCGGGCTTTTTTGCCGAGGAGCGGAAATATCTGATGGATTGCATCCGGCTGGCGGCGAAATATGGCCGGGTCGTCAGCCTTTGGGATCATTCCAACTTATGGCAAATCCTTTTGCTGGATGAGGAGTTTATTGACCTGATTCGCCGGCATCCCGATACGTTCCTGCCCATCTGGGAGACCAACGGCTCCAAGTGCGGCTATTCCGATCAGGGGATGCCCTTTGGGCTGTGGGCCTCAGGGTTGGTGAATCGCTGGGGGGTCAATCCGCAGGCCGGGTGGTATTGGTTTGAGGCGGGGTATCGCAAACTCTGGTCGGGCGCATTCATGTCCGGAACCGAATCGGCCGCCCCGGACTCCCTGTGGGGGTTGATGGCGATCCTGGGCCTCACATCCGGCGCCGGCGCCTATTTCTTTGAAGGCACGGAAGGTTGGTTCTGGAATTTTCGGGGGAAATTTGGCGAATCCACGGATTCCGAGTGGGATCCGGACATCGGCAAGCTGAAAAAAGTGCGATTGCCCGAAAAATGGGATATGAGCGATACGTTTAAGTACGCCATATACCCGACACTGAAGCTGGTCCTTCAGGAAGATGCGATTCCAGACCGCAAGCAGGTGTTGGAAAAGGCAAAACTGATCTATCAGACCCGCTATCTTCCGGACGATGTGACCCCCGTGTGGAACCCGGAAATGTTCAGGCGGATGAGCTGGGCCGGCGGCCAGTACGACAACATCGACGCGCTGCCCGCGTTCTGGTCCATGCCGATACCACAAAAACATTACTATATGGGACACCTTTACCCGGCCACATATGGTGTGACCGATGGCAGCGACCTGATTCCCAAGACATCACGATTCAACTGGATCCCCATCTTCTCGAAATACGCGGGACTCGACACCGTACCGGCCGGCAAAGATGTGATCGGATCGGGTGACTTCAAAACACGGCAGGAGATTGACCAATTCCTGGCCGATAAAAATTTTACCGCGGATGGTGAAGGAACCGCATGGATAACAAAAATCGGATCCACCGCTTACATCATCAACAGGCACGAAAACCAACCCATTGATGACACCTATGCTGTTACGGTGGAGTCTTTTGGCTTATCAGGAAAGATTCCCGCCCTGACCTGTATGATCGCGCAAAAGCAAAAGGATGGACTATCCATCGACGTGATCAATTTTCTCGAAAACATGCCGGAGCGACAGATGGCCATTCAGATCGATGCGGATGGGCGTGATTTCACGACCAATGTGCGATACAACAAAACCCAAAATACTCCAGATGTGAATGCAACCGACGGCAAGGCGAGCATCAATCTGTCGTTTAATGGATTTGCGCATATTGACATCCATTTGAAAGGGTAACAAAACGGGGCAGTTTCGGTTGCGCGCAGGCTTGACGATCCGTTCGGAGGGCGTACAGTTTCGTCACATTCAAGATCGGCCTCTTGGCGGAATTGGCAGACGCGCTGGATTCAAAATCCTGTGCCCCAAAGGCGTGTGGGTTCGAGTCCCACAGAGGCCACTTTATTTGGCGGGCGGATCAACACCGCTCACCATTTTGCATTCCCGTTTGTTATAGTGTTCCCATGCAATGGCTGCCGGCGATCTTCGCGTTGTTGGCCGGGGCGGCCGGGTGGTATTACCTGTTCTATTCCAAGGCGGCCGAGGCGCTGCGGTCGGTTGAGGGGGAGCGCGTCAACAACCGGCGAATGCTCCTTCGACGGATCAACGGGCTGATGATGCTGCTGCTGGCGGTGGCTTTTTTTGCCGGTTTCCGGACCGTTGATGAAAAAAGTTCGCCGGTGGCCTATTTGCTCATCTGGCTGGCGGCGTTGATTCTGCTGGCGATCATCGTCATCTTGGCCATGGTGGACATGCGATTGACCATGAATCTGCGCCGGCGACAAAACAAGGATCAACGCTGATGGAGAGCATTTTGGTTTGCCTGTTGATCCTCTGTTCATGCCTTTTGCCGGGCGGCTGCGATCACCCCCCCGCCGGTGGATTGCCGGTTGTCGGGATGAAAATCGGCTCCCAAACCTTCCAGCTCGAAGTCGCCGACACCGATTCCACCCGCGAACGAGGCCTGATGCACCGCGATTCCATGCCGGCCGACCATGGGATGATTTTCATCTTTGACGCTCCACAGGAACTGAATTTTTACATGAAAAACACCCGCGTCCCGCTGGATATCATTTTTCTTGACGAAAACGCCAAGGTGATCTCCATCGCATCAATGCGTCCCTATGACTGGAACACCACATCCAGCGGCTCGCCCGCCTTGTATGCAATTGAACTCAATCAGGGCGCGGCCGGTCGATCCGGTGTGGCCGTCGGCGATCAATTGCACATCCCCGCCCTGCCGAAATAATCGCCATTTTGCTTAAGCCCCATCCGCCAATCGCCGAATCCATGATAGGAGCCGGTTGTATTGTATCTCACACGCCGGCATCGCATCATTTTAGGCCTTTTCTCGGACGTGATATGGATATTGCGATTGAGTCGAACCTGACGAACATCGATCCGCTGGAACGGATTGAGGCGATGCAGCGTGAAATTCATCTGCTTCGCGGCGAACTGGATGCCCAACATCGTCGCGACCGGACCGCGCAATTTCAGATGGACCGCCTCGATGAGGAGATGAGGCTGGCCGCCAAATTGCAGCGCGATTTTCTTCCCAAATCATTGCCACAGATCGGTCAGGTTCGGTTTCATGCGCTCTATCGGCCGGCCGGTTATGTCAGCGGCGATTTGTACGATGTCATGCGTCTGGACGAGCAACACGTCGGCTTTTACATGGCGGATGCGGTGGGTCATGGCGTCCCGGCGGCGCTGCTGACGATGTATCTCAAGCGGGCCTTGATCACCAAACAGATCACCCCACAGGGGTATCGCCTGCTTCAGCCGGGCGAGTCGATGGCCCATTTGAACACCGCCCTGCTGGAACAAAACCTCTCACAGGCCACCTTCGCCACCGCCTTGTACGGCATCATCAACGTCAACACGCTGGGGATTCAATTCGCCCGCGGCGGACATCCCACCCCCATTTTGCTGACCCGCGAAGGACAGATCGAATTTCTCGAATGCGACGGCTCTCTGCTGGGCATTTTCGACGATGAATCGTTTCAGGACCGCAGTTTGTCGATGCGCCCCGGCGATCGGCTTTTGATTTTTTCAGATGGAATCGAAGTCGCCTTTTCCAATGAACAGGGATTCGACAGCGATAAATGGCAACAGGATTTGTACGACCGCAGGCATTTGTCGGCCGAGGAACTGGTCAACGACCTTGCCGGCCGACTCGACGCGGAATCCGGCAGCCTCGAACCCAAGGATGACCTGACCATCATAGCGATGGAAGCGGTTGAACCCGCCTAAAATCAATGTGCCGGTGGAATTTGTGAACCAGGTTGGCCGGGCGGTCCGGGTGGTCCCGGTTGTTTGGCAAAAAATTGCGGAATGTCGTCGATCTTCCACTGGTTGCCTTCCTTGCGGAAATGGGCATCCACACGCAGCGGCATCTGCGTCTTTTCAAAATCAAAGTCCAACAGAGTCACCGCCTGCTGATATCCCAATCGCGGGTCGATGCGAAATTCCGCCAAACCATTCCATCCCACTTTTTTCAGGTTCCCATAAAGCGGATTGACCTGAACGGGTTTGAGTCGGTTGGTAAACTCCTGCAAATCAACCCGGTCTTCGCGAAAATGCCCGCTGAACAACTGATAGACCTGCTGAAAATTGCCGGCCGCCAATTCGGTGCTGAACTGATCGATCAGTTTGCCCACTTCCTGACGGTCCTGCTTGGTGGCCTGTGCCTGAATCACCTGCTGAGCCAGCCCATAGCCGGCAAAACCGACCGATAACAAGATGCCCGCCCACGCCAGACTTCGTCCGCCTTGCGTGCCGCCGCTGTTGCTGATTTGCCGCAACGCCACGATGGCAAAAACAATGCCCGTCAGCGGCACAACCAGCAGGATATTATTGACCAGTGACAACGAGCTGGCCAAACCCAGCACCACGGCGGCGATGGCCGTCCCGTTGATTGCCACATAATCCTGACTGCCCACGCCTGCGGTGGTGGACATCCGGTGCAGGTTGCGGATCGAGTCCTGTCCGGCGTTGGTCGATTCATTTTCAACTTGAGCCATCATGTACTTTCAAGTTCGAATGCCCCCTTTTCCGATTCAGACATTCAGGCCGTTACACAAGCCATTTTGGAAAGTAAACACCACATGAACAAACGTCAACTCATCGATGACATCCGTCGGTTCAATACCACGGTCGAACCCAGCTTTCTGGCACAGTTCGACGAGGAATCGCTCAAACAGTACCTGCAGCACCTGCAAAGCGCCCAGGAAAAGCGAATTCGCATCGCCGGCTGGGTGCGCCGACAGCCAAAACTGCGGCTGGTCTCCTGATGCCGGTCTGATAACCACCGCGCAACCACTGCGAGATAAAAAACAGGTCCGCACTTTTTGATAAAGTGACGGACCTTTTTGCTGGCACGATTCGATTCTTCGCAAGAATCTGATATCAATAATCTTCGTGGACGTTCCAGAGGGAATTTCGGCTGGCCGGACGAAGCAACAGGGCATGGTCGATGTCGTCCATGAGTTGCTTGCCTTCATAATCCCAGTTGCGGCCGATCATGGTAAACCGTTCGCGTGAGGAATAGGCGGGAGTGGCGCCAATGTCGTTTTTCAGACGGGTTGGGCCGGTGCAGGCGGTACTGAGCAGCGTCAGTCCCAAGAGTGTCGCAATCGCAAGTGCCTTCATGACAACGCCTTCCTGTTGAGTATCCGGATGCAGGGCAACTTCACATCAATCGATCTAGTTTAATGACTAGGCTTTACGCTTGTCAAAGCCAAGTTCGCTGCGCAACAATTTTTCGGACAAATCAGTGCTGTGACTTAAATGGAGATCAGATTGAGATTTATCAGCGCCTGACGCCATTCCATATAAAAATATGGGATTAGCAGGGTTTGGTGCAGGTCTTTGATTTGGCGATGAAACTTTTCATATTCTTGCTGTTGCCATTCAGTGGCGGTTGGGTCGCAGAAAAAGATTCGACAGCCAAAGGGACGGATGGCATGGACGCCGCACAGTCGGCCAATCTGAAACGGACAGCCGGTGCGATCCCAATCGGCATTGGCAGGAGGGCGTGGTAACTGGCCATGCGAGGCCACGAAGGCGGCCATTTCGGCGGTGGTGATGTAGAGCCGATGGCCGTAACGCTCGAATTGACAACACTTTCCGGATGCGACGCAGATGGGCTGGCGCTGGTCGATACGCTCTTGGAGTTGTTGATGGATCAAAGCAATGGCAGACGATACTTCGGACCTATTGGCGGCTTGACGTACGGCGGCGGCGAATTGATCCGACTGATCGGCCATGGGAAACCGATTTTAGGACACCATCAGCCACGGAGCCATTGGTCACGGTGTTTGGCAACGAAATTGTCGTCGTTGAGGTGGGGATAGGCGGCGTAGGCGCGGTTGATTTCATCCAGTTGGCCGGGGCCGAAGGTTTCGTTGGGATTAAGACACCATGTTCCTTCGAGCAGACCTTGGCGACGAAGGACTTCGTGCAGGCCGGCGATGCAACCGGCGAAGGCATTGGCGGAGTCGAAAAAGGCGGCGTTGGAATCGGTGACTTCGATGTTGCGGCGGAGCATCTCGGCCGAGATTCCACCGCCGGCGTCGATCAGACGGTGGCATTCATCGAGCAATTGAACAGCCTTTTGAGTCCAAACCGACCAGTGGCCGAGAAGACCGCCGGTGATTCGGCGTTCGATGGGTTTGCCCTTGACGACAAAACGATAGGGAGTCAGCAGGTCCATGACGATGTTGTCGTCATTGCCGGTGTAGAGGGCGATATCGGATCGGCCGGACTCGACGACGGCACGCACCACGTCGATGGTTTGATAGCGGTTGAATGGGGCCATTTTAATGGCGACAACGTTGGGGATTTCGGCAAATCGACGCCAGAATGAGAAGGGTAACGCCCTGCCGCCGACGGCGGGTTGGAGATAAAAGCCGATGATGGGGAGAATTTGTGAAACGGCTTGGCTGTGTTCGATCAGGGTCTTTTCATCGGCATTGCGCATGGCGGCCACACTGAGCAGGCCGGCGTGATATCCCAGCTCACGAAGCAGAGCGGCTTCTTTGGTGGCTTGTTCGGTTGTGCCGCAGATGCCGGCTATCCGCACCAGTGGAGTGACCCGGTTTGCATCGGCGCGGGACATTTCCTCGGCGGCCAATTGCAGGACGGGTTTGAAGAGGCCGATTTTGGGGTCGCGGATTTCAAATTGGGTGGTGTGAACGCCGACGGCCAACCCGCCGGAACCGGCGGCGATGTAATACCGCGCAAGGGCGCGCTGGCGGCGTTCATCAAGCGTGCGGTTGGCGGTCAATGCCAGAGGGTGGGCGGGAATGACAACGCCTTTTTGCAAAGTTTTTTGGATGGTGGGGTTCATTGTAATTGTGGCGTCCGGGATCGACACCCTCCGGAAGTAATTAAAATTTTCCATCCCGAGTTTCAAAATGTGTGGGTTTGCCCAGGTCCGGCCCGCCGTGCATGATCCAGTCGGCAACCCAGTGGATCATCCGTTCGGCCCCGACGCGGGGATAGCCAAAAAGTCGATGGCCGAGTTGGCCATTGCTTAACAGCGCATCGGGTGCTTCAGCGCCGACAAACTGGACGGGTTTTTTCATCAATTGGGAAAACTGTTCACAGACCCTGCGGACGCTCATCATTTCCGGCCCGGCGACATTTATGGCAAACGCCGGATTGGCGGCGGTGGATAGTGCCATCAGGGACATTGCATTGGCGTCGCCCTGCCAGATCACGTTGAAATTGCCCATCGCCAGATCGATCGGTTGGCCGGCCCAGACCTTGCGGGCCATGTCCACCAGAACGCCATAACGCAATTCACAGGCGTAATTGAGGCGGATGATGGAAATCGACTGTTGATTGGCCTTGGCGAAATGTTCAAAAATGCGTTCGCGGCCAAGGCAGCTCATGGCGTAATCGCCGGTGGGGTTTAAGGTGTCGCTTTCGACCGACCCGCCGCGGGAGATCGGCAACAGGCCGTAAATGTTGCCGGTGGAGAAGGCGGCGATGCGGCTTTTGGGATATCGACGGCAGACCATGCCGGGCAGATAGGCATTCATCGCCCAAGTGAGCGGTTCGTTGCCGGATGCGCCGAATTTCATGCCGGCCATGTAAACGATATTGGGGGCGTCGGGGAGATTGCGAAGCTGTTGTTCATCGAGCAGGTCGGCGGCGATGGTTTCGATGCCCCACTGGTTGAGTCTTTGTTGCAGGTCGCCACTGCCAAAACGGGAGACACCGATGATTTTGCGTTTGGTTCCGGCCGATTCGTTGGCGCGATGGGCCATGCGGGCGAGTGTCGGCCCCATTTTACCGCCGACGCCGAGGATCAGCAGATCCCCATTTAATCGGCGAAACATTTCCACGACGGCAGGTGTTGGTTCGCTGAGCGCCAACTCCAGCTCTTCAACTTTGGAATACGGCAGACCGGGCATTGGTTGATCCTAAACGGAGAACTGCAATGGATCATAGCGGAATGAGGGATGATTCCAAGCGAGTCGATTGGTTCAGCGACGGGGTGAATAACCCAGAATCAGGCCGCAGGCGACCAGGAGCATGCCCGCGCCCATGACATAAGTGCGGGATTGGGGGTCGCGGCAGATGGATGCCAGCCGGCCGCCAGGAGGGTGAAATGGGGGCTGCGGTGGCGGAGGCGGGACGCGAACCAGCAGAAAAGGTGAACCTTCGATGGGGTCGCGCCCATCCAATTTCAAGACGCTGGTTCCCTCGCGGACGAATTTCATCTGCCGCTGGGCGAGACGTTCGGCCAGCGTGGGGTCATTGGCGACTTTTTTGAGAAATTCCTCATTGACGGCCCCCTGTTTTTGGATTTGCTTCAGATCGGCCTGCAATTTTTGATGTTGATAGGCCAATCGACGGTTGGCATCCGCCTGCGGGATGATGATGCAGCAGGCAAGCAAGGCGATGCCGACACACAATAGCGTGATCGTCCAGCCCCCGGCGCGGGGCGTGGCGGGTGTATCAAGAGTTTCCGCCACAACCGGTTGTGATGCGACCGCGGTCTGCTCCCAGGGAGTCTGGTCATTCGGGTTGTCGTGTTCACCATCCATGGCGAGGGCCTTATTTATTCCAGAATTTCGCACCATATTGGGCGGTGTCACCCAACTGTTCTTCGATGCGCAAAAGCTGGTTGTATTTGGCGACGCGATCGGAACGGGCCGGGGCGCCGGTCTTGATCTGGCCGCAGTTGGTGGCGACGGCGATGTCGGCGATGGTGGCATCCTCTGTTTCACCCGAGCGGTGGCTGAGGACGGCCGAGTAGCCGTTGCGCATGGCCAGATTGACGGCCGCGAACGTTTCGCTGAGCGTGCCGATCTGGTTGACCTTGACCAGGATCGAATTGGCGGTGTCGGTGTCGATCCCTTTTTCGAGGAATTTCACATTGGTGACGAACAGGTCGTCGCCGACGAGTTGGACTTTTTTACCCAGTCGGTCGGTCAGTTTCTTCCAGCCGGCCCAATCGTTTTCGGCCAAGCCATCTTCGATGGAACGGATGGGATATTTTTCGCACCATTTGGCCCAGTAGTCGGCCATCTGTTCGCTGGAGAGTATCTTGTCGGGGTTGCTCTTGAAGAATTTGTAACCCTTCTTTTGGGCATCCCACAATTCACTGGCGGCCGGGTCAAGAGCGACGAAAATCTGCTTGCCGAAGGTGTAACCAGCGGCCTCAACCGCCTCGCCAATCACTTTCAGGGCATCCTCGTTGTCTTTGAGGTTGGGCGCAAAACCACCTTCATCGCCGACGGCGGTGGACATTTTGTTTTTGTGCAGCACCTTTTTGAGTGCGTGATAAATTTCGACACCCGCCCGCAGGGCTTCGGAAAAACTGCCAAATCCCCAAGGCTGGATCATGAATTCCTGAAAATCGACGTTGTTGTCGGCATGTTTGCCGCCGTTGAGGATGTTCATCATCGGCACCGGCAGCGTGCGAGCGGCAGACCCGCCCAGATAGCGGTACAGCGGCAGGTTGGAAGCCTCGGCGGCGGCGCGGGCAACCGCCATCGATACGCCGAGAATGGCGTTGGCGCCCAGTTTGGCCTTGTTGGGAGTTCCATCCAGGTCGATCATGAGCTGGTCAATGGCTTCCTGATCGCGGGGGTCCAGGCCGATCAATTCCGGGGCGATCTTGGAATTGACGTTTTCAACGGCCTTGGCAACGCCTTTGCCGACCCATTTTTTCTTGTCATTGTCGCGCAACTCCACCGCTTCATGCTCGCCGGTGCTGGCCCCCGACGGGACGGCCGCCCGGCCAAGGGTTCCATCCTCGAGGATGACATCCACCTCGACCGTGGGATTGCCGCGGGAATCAAGAATCTGGCGGCCCTGAATAAGACTAATGGCGATGCTCATATATGGTTCCTTGACATTATCGGACGGATGAGAGGCAAAACTGTAGCCGTTGGTCATCCATCTGGCGAACAAAATAGACGATGCGAAAGAGGATGCAAGAAGTTGATGTTTCCAGGTGATATTTCGTCCTACGACCCGGACGACGGACAGGTGTGTCTTTAACGCCTTTTAAGGGCAGAAGTCGTGTTGTCTGCTCCATACGGAGTGGGTCAACATTATTTCGCGGATATTTTGCCTTTATGTGTGTTCCGCCGAGCCATTCTTGTCCGATTGCGGCGGCTGGCCGCCAATTGTCGCTTGACCTCATCAAAAGAAATCGAAGGCTCATTTGCATCCGTGGCAATAGCCTCACGAAATATCCGTGACAGTCCGCGATCCTCGATCATCTCCGAGAGGCGAACAAATTCCTCCTCCGGCATGACGACAAACCGCTTGCCCTTCTCATTGGTCCAGAGTTGAGTGATAAAATTAACCATTCGTTACTTATACCATTCATACACCTTGGCATCGCAACAATATTTCACCCCGCCACCGACGCCGTCATCGCTCTTTTCGCCAGTCCCGCCACCGTATTCCACGCGGCGCCGGGTATCCGCTGGCTGTCCTCCAGCACATCCTTCATCGCGCCCAAAAACCAGTCCATGTCCGACTGATTCACCGTCATCGGCGGCAGGAACTTGATCACCTCGGTGTGAAAACCCGCCACCTGCGTCAATATCCGGTGTTTTTGCAGCAATGGGATGATGATCATCTGGCCGAAGACCCCGAAGTTCATCTTGTGGAGCATGTCCCAGGCCATCTTCAGTTTCAGCGATGATTTGGGGCGTGCGAAGTCGATGCCGAACATCAGCCCCTTGCCGCGCACCTCGGAGACGAACGGACAGGTTTCGCCGATTTCGCGCAATTTGGTCATCGCATACTGGCCCATCGCCGCGGCGTTTTCAACCAGTTTGTCCTCCTCGATCACATGCAGACTCGCCAGCGCGGCCGCCATCGCCATGTCGTTTTGGCCGAATGTGTTGGAATGGACGACGCATCGCTCCATCGAATTGAAGACGCAATCCATGATCTTCGGCCGGGTGATCACCGCCCCCACCGGCACATATCCACCCGACAACGCCTTGGCGCAGCAGATGATGTCCGGCTCCACCTCCGGCCAATGCTGGAAGCAGAACCATTTTCCCGTCCGTCCCAGCCCGCATTGCACCTCATCCACCACCAGCAACGTCCCGTACTTGTTGCAAAGCCGCTGCGCCTCGGCCAGATATCCATCCTTGACCACTTCGCAGCTTTTCCCCTGCACCGGTTCGACGATGAAAGCCGCCGCCTCTTTGCGGCTTAATGCTTTCTCCAATGATTCCAGATCATTAAACGCAACCTTCTCAGTTCCCGGCATCAACTGTCCGAATCGCTCACGGAAAAAATCCGCCCCGTTGATCGCCAGCGAACCGGTTGTCAAACCATGAAACGCATGGTCGCAAAAGACGATCCCCTGCCGGCCGGTCATGCAGCGGGCGAATTTGATGGCCGTCTCCACCGTCTCCGTCCCGCTGTTGGTGAAAAAGACCCGCGACAACCCCTCGGGCGTGTGCGAAATCAATTTCTCGGCCGCCAAACCGCTCAACAAACTGCAATCCATCCGCACCAGATTCGGTAAATCCCGCTCCATCAACTGGTTAAGAATCGCCTTGACCTTCGGATGGTTCCGCCCCAGGGCAAATACCCCCCACCCGGTCAACAAGTCCAGATATTTGTACCCCTCGGCATCCCACAAATAGGCCCCCTCCCCTCGAACATACCCCTTGTCAAAACCAATCGTCCGCAGCATTTTGACAAACGAGGGGTTCATGTGCTTCTGATGAAGCTCATATTGCCTTCCCTGATGCTGCTCCAGCCACGAGAAAAAATCGGTGTGCATCCGTCCGCTTTCCGTCATTCGGGGTTTGACCTAAACCTGCCCCCACTGACCCGTATAAGCCTCCCAGTATACCGCCCCCTCATGGTGACTCACAAATCGGGATTTGTCCTTAATGCTTTCATACGCTACCTTTCCGATTATTGGGTGTATTATTATCATATACCCGGTGGGCGGCCCGATCAGGCCGCTTTGGATCGTTTGTATCAGGGCAAGGAACGCAGTGACAGTTACGACATCCCCCCATACCGCTTCGCCGCGCTCCGCGGGGTCGGCACCCCACTCCCCGGTGTACGTGACCCTCCGCACAAAACAGATGGATGCCAAATCGGATCTGGATCGTGCCATTTCCCGCGCCCAGTACAACCTGCTGGACCGCCAAAACCCGGCCGGCTATTGGGTGGGCGAGCTGGAGGGTGACACCACCCTCGAAACAGAATATCTCCTGCTCAAATTCATCCTCGGCCAGGACAACGACCCTGATCTGCCCCTGATCGCCAATTATGTCCGCCGACAACAAAACGCCAGCGGCGGCTGGAGCCTTTATCCCGGCGGCGCAGATGATGTTTCGGGCACGGTCAAAAGCTATTTCGTCCTCAAATTGATGGGGGATGACCCCGATGCCCCCCACATGCGCAAGGCGCGCGACGTCGCCCTCAAGCTGGGCGGCATCGAGGCGTGCAACAGCTACACCCGCTTTTATTTCGCGGTTTTGGGGCAGATCAGCTACGACCTGTGCCCCGCCATTCCACCCGAAATCCTCTTTCTCCCGCGCTGGCTCTATTTCAACCTCTACAATGTCTCCGCCTGGACGCGGACGATGATCGTCCCCCTGTCGATCGTGACGACCCTCCGCCCCATGCGGCAACTCCCCGCCAACATGGGAATCGCGGAGCTGGTCACGGGAGGCCCCACCCTTTTCGATGAATTGCGCGGCCTGCCCACCAATTGGCGCGAGCTGTTCGTCTTCATCGACAAGATGCTCAAGATTTACCAGAAGTTCCCCATTCAGGTCTCGCGCTGGCAGGCGATCCGGGCGGCCGAGGCGTGGATCAACGAGCACACCAACGCCGCCGGCGGCCTGGGCGCCATCTTCCCGCCGATGGTCTACATCCTCATCGTCATGCGCGCCTTGGGATATCCCGATGACCACCCGCGCGTCCTCAAGGCGCACAAGGAACTGCACGACCTGTTCATCCGCCAGGGGGATACGATCCGCATCCAGCCGTGCCATTCACCGGTCTGGGACACCTCCATCGCCATGCACGCCCTGGCCGAAACGGGCCTGACGGCCAATTCCGAAGTGACCCACCGCGCCACCACCTGGCTCTTAAACAACGAATGCCGAGTCGCCTCCGACTGGAAGGCCAATGTCCCCGACATCGACCCCTCCGGCTGGTTCTTTGAATTCTCCAACCCCCACTACCCGGACATCGACGACACCGCCATGGTCCTGATGGCCCTGCGCCGAACCGGTGGGCCGCGCGCCCAAGGCGCCCTCAAGCGCGGCCTGAACTGGATCCTCGCCTTCCAGAATGAGGATGGTGGGTGGGCCGCCTTCGACCGGACGCGCGACCGCCCGATCCTCGAAAAAGTCCCCTTCGCCGACCACAACGCGATGCAGGATCCCAGTTGCCCCGACCTGACCGGCCGGGTCTTCGAATGCTTCGGCCATTGCGGCCTGTCGGCCGATCTGCCGGCCGTCAAAAAAGGAATCCGCTTCCTGCAAGCCAAGCAGGAGAAGGAGGGTTGCTGGTTCGGCCGTTGGGGTGTCAATTATGTCTATGGCACCTGGCAGGTGCTCGCGGGGCTGCGCTCAGTTGGGGCGGAGATGGAGGCGGATTATGTCCGCCGGGCGGCCGACTGGCTGCGCGGGGCGCAAAAGAGCGATGGGAGCTGGGGTGAATCGTGCGACAGCTACGAAAACCCCGCATTAAAAGGTCAAGGCCCCAGCACCCCCTCGCAGACCGCCTGGGGGACGATGGGGCTGCTGGCCGTCGCCGGCCCCCATGACCCGGCCGTCCAGAGGGGGATCCGCTGGCTGATCGACCATCAGGGGGCGGATGGGAGTTGGGAGGAGCACTATTTCACGGGGACCGGTTTTCCCAAGGTATTTTACCTGAAATACCATTTATACCGGTTGTACTTCCCCCTGATGGCTTTGGGTCGTTATCGGCGGCTCCTGGGCGAATAATTGCCCCTTTCATCACGTTGACGGGATGGGGGGCGGTGCGGATAGTGGGGAGCATGTACCGCCCGAGCAAGGTCAAGCGTTTCGACTTCCCCTCCGGGCGGGTGGTGGGGAGCAAATACACCATCGAAAGGCCCCTGGGGAGCGGCTGGGAGGGTGAGGTATACGTCATCACCGAACGGGCCACCGGCATCCGCCGGGCGGCCAAATTCTTCTACCCCCACCGCGACCCGATGGGCAAAGCCGCCATCAGCTACGCCCGCAAACTCGATGCCCTGCGCCATTGCCCGATCCTGATGCAATACCACCACCAGGAGGTCGCCTACGTCAGCCGACGAAAGGTCACGGTCGTCATCAGCGAACTGGTGGAGGGGCAGAAGCTCTCCGAATTCTTGGCCCAGCAACCCCGCCACCGCCTCAGCTCCTTTGAGGCGCTGCACGTGCTTTATACGCTGGCCAAGGGGATCAGCCCCATCCACGCCCGCGGCGAATACCACGGTGACATCCACGATGACAACATCATGATCCGCCGACAGGGGATCGGCTTTGAGGTCAAGCTGCTCGATTTTTTTGACCTGGGCCGGCCGAGCAAGTCGAAGATCCAAAAGGATGTCTTGAACCTGGTGCAGGTCTTCCACACCATCGTCGGCGGGCGCGAACATTACGCCGAGCAACCCAAAGTCGTGAAGGAGATCGTGCGCGGCCTGAAGGATTCGCTGATCCTCGAACGTTTTCAAAGCGCGGGAGACATACAACGGCACCTGGAAAATCTTCAGTGGTGAGCTTTGAGCGGCCTGCTGGGGCGAGGCCGGTTGGATCGTTGGGAGGGTTGTGGGGTTATTTTTGATTTTTGATTTGCGATTTTTGATTGCCAAAGCGGATGGGGATGGGGGCTGGGCAAGGTGAATTCCAACCCCTGTGAGCGGTTTATCGGCCCCGGCGGGAGACTTTTAGGCCTGGGAGCGAGCCCTCTCCGCCTGGGAATACGCCCCTTCCGCCTTGGCATATGCCACTTCCGCCTGGGAGTACGCCGCTTCCGCCTTGGCATACGCCCCTTCCGCCCGGGAATACTCCGCTTCCGCCTGGGAATACTCCGCTTCCGCCTGGGAATACTCCGCTTCCGCCTTGGCATACGCGGCTTCCGCCCGGGCATACGCGGCGTTGGCCCCTCTCGAAGGGGCTAATTCCTGTCTCGAAAATAACCTTGTATGGGACCGGAGGTTTTTATTCCTGTGCGGGGGGGGATTATGGGATGGGGGATGGGGGCAAGGGGGCAGGGGGCAGGACCGCTCCGCGGTGAGGGGGTGAGGGGGTGACAAGGTGATCATTCAATTGGAAATCAAAATATAATGTGCCACAAAGACACAGAGTTCACAGAGAAGAGAAGAATATAAAAATATTCTCCGTGTTTGTCTCCGTGTTCTCTGTGGCTCTGTGGCAAATATGTATTACCACCGTGCCGGGTGGGTCGGCGCCATTTCATATCGGCGGAATCAATCCCGCCCGATGCCGCTCAATCAGGTGGTGGTTGCGACAGGGCGCATTGGATTCGGCGCACCAATGCCGACTCCCGTTTGGGCTTCAATTCATGCTCCCACACGCGCAGCACGCGCCACCCCATGGCGCGCAACATCCGGTTGACCAGCCGGTCACGCCGACGATTCCCCTCCAGTTTGTTTAGCCAGAATCCGCGATGGGTCGCCGGAACCGTTGAATGATGCGGGCAGCCGTGCCAGAAGCATCCATCGACGAATAGGGCCATGCGTGGGCCGCGAAAAATGAAATCCGGCCTGCCAAACATCGGCGGATGACGTCGCCAGCCGGTAATGTGATGACGGCGCAGCAACTGAACCATCGCAAGCTCGGTGCGCCTGTTGCCCCGTCCGCGAATGTTGGACATGACCTGTGACCGCTTGTTCGGCGTGAACACATCAGTCATTGACGGAATCCGCTCCAAGTCCGGACAGACTGCGCCGTCTTGCATCCTCCTCATCCGTATGCCGATCCATCCGGTCATACACGCCGCACCATTGCGCATCGGAAGGATACAGCCCATCCTCATCAAGTTCGCCCGCATCAACGCGCCGCCGTGCCTCCATTCCCAACGGAGTCAACACGGCGGGCCATCCCCCATCCGGATCGTCCAGTCCATCGGGATGAAGCTGCGGAAAGAGGTACGCCAGTGAGGACCATGCGCGGATGAATTCATCGCCTGTCAGCGTCTGCGGTGGTTTAATCAGCGATAAGATCAACTCCGAAGCAGCAGTGCCGATTGAGTCGGGAATGAATTTTGGAATGGTCATTGTGGCTGGCAAATTACCATATTTTCCGGCTTTGACCAAAGGAAAATATCCGCCATGTCCGCCTTGGAGGTGAATTCCGCCATGCGGGACCTGTCCGCATGGCGACAGTCATCACCCCACACCCCGGCATGGTTATCGCAGCTTCAGACGAAATGCGAAGAGGTCGCCGAGGAAATCAGCCCTGGACAACCGCCATGGATACCCGTGGTTTCTGACAGTGCCGTTGCTGCGTTCCCGCATGGTAAATTCAAAAACAATTTTATCCTGCATCAGCAGTTTGATAAAACGCCGGATGTCAGGCCTGTCGCAGTAGACGAGTTCCTCATACTGATATTGCATGTCAACGCCCTTGCCCTGCGTTCTGGCTTTGATGAAAACAGCTCTGGAATGCTTCTCGATGAGTCTGTTTTGCAGACTTTCGTATGGCCAATGACCCAGCATGCGGGATTGCTTTTGAAGATCAACCTTTTCTTGCTGATCCATCACAGCCAGAAGCAGGTCCAGGTTGTTTGGAATCGTGGTCACCTGTGAATGACAGGCGAAAAGACCATTGTTTCCACGTGCACCAAGCTCCCTTATTCGCTGTCGCGCAGTCAGTTTGTCAGCCCATATGGGGGCGGCTTGAAACAAATTGATCTTCCCGGCACCCAGGTGACCGTCCGCCCTCGCCCCCTTGCATTTGATCTCGATACCCTGGTAATCCGCTGTTTGATCATTGTTCTCCTTGATGCCGAGAAGCGTCTCAAAGGTGTAGCCAATCCCGGTATCACCGGCGCGCATCGTTTTGACCCATCCCTTGGCCTTCACCGTGTCGAATTTTTCAAGCAGCTGTGCGAGGGGAGGGTCGATGGCAAATGACCCGGCATCCACCGGCCTGACAATGAAGTTGTCAGGTGCGGTTCCCATCCCCAAGCCAAATATCGCATCACGCACCCTGTCAAATTGCTGTTCCTGCGAGGCGCTTATGACATCCACATAATATGCCGGCTCGCCGTCGGCATGGGTTGCACGGACAATGACAAGCATGCGCGGAATGTCCGCATGTTTGTTGATAAATGGATTGAGCCGCGTGATTCTGCGTTCGGGATACCGTTGATAGTACTTCAGTGCCATGTTCTTCCAGGACGCCGAAAACGCGTCAAAGACGCGAAAAGAGGCGGTTGCATTTTGTTCCGGGTCCGTGATTGTCAGGTGCGGGAAGAAGCTGTAGGCGGCAACGGGAATGACCACACCATGCCTGCCCGCATCGTCGTTGTGCGCGAGAATTTTGGCAAAGATTTCCGCCGGTTTGACGGCATGGCCCGCCTTGGCAACGAGTGCCTGTGCATATTGCATGAGTG